>JAQICP010000106.1 GCA_027858555.1 Vallitaleaceae bacterium | reverse complement strand
TGGTGACTAAGTGTATAAAAAAATATTTCCTATTGCAATTCTTACGACTATTCTTGCAGTTTTTATCATTATTTCCGGCATTTTCATCATTAATCAAAATGCTTGGAATCAACTAAAATCTAATTATATCGATTCAAAAGATACCCAAATACAATATTATATGGATAAGCTATTTACAGAACTTGAAGACGTGATGTTTGTAAATGACTATTTGATCCAATCAGAAGACAAGATGCAATTGATAGGCGAATTCACTTCACCAGAAGCTGCAGTTGATTTATTTGACGGGACTACTCTTTATTTTGATTGTGTTCGAATATGTGATAGTTCAGGTGATTTGATACAGTCCTTTGGTTTTAACCCTAGTGACGACATCAAGCTCAGTACCCGTTTTGATGAAGCCCTAAGCGGCAATGCTTTTGTGAGAGATATAGCTTATGTAAACGATGTGCCGATTGCAGTTGTAATGGTGGCGTATTATTTAGAAGATAGTAGTGAACCAGCAGGGGTTTATAGTATTGGT
Source organism: Vallitaleaceae bacterium (assembly GCA_027858555.1). Lineage (GTDB taxonomy): Bacteria > Bacillota > Clostridia > Lachnospirales > Vallitaleaceae > JAQICP01. The sequence continues at coordinate 3,485 of JAQICP010000106.1, read as the reverse complement.
CGTTACATTGATGAAGAGATTATTGAAGAGATGGAAATATTAATGGCGACTGATGAAAGGCTAGACATTACCATCACTAATGATAAGAATTATATGACTGAGTCTAAAGACTATGAAGAAATTATGTTCACCATACCTATATACCAGGATAGTGAAGTGTTTTATCATATTCATATATCAACACCTGAATTGCATGATCTACTGAATAGGACGAGAAATTATCAGATTCTTATTATGGGTATTGTCGCCATAGTTGCAGTGATGCTTTTCATGAGTCATCTAAAACTTTTATCTAGAGGGATATATGATACTGTTAAGAAGGTTAAAGTTCTTAGTGAAAGTGATTATAAAACTAAGATTGTACTAGATAATAAATACAATATCAAAGAAGTTAACGAGTTGGTTTTGGCAGTCAATCAGATTACAGATGAATTCAATTATAAGATTAAGCATATTGATGCTCAGTATTTTTCAATGATTGACCTAATGGCTGATGCTGTAGAAATCAATGATGCCTACACATCTTTCCATAATCAATCTGTGGGTAACTACGCCAAGTTGATAGGGAGTGCAATTGGCTATGAAGATATGGACAACTTGATAATTGCAGGCAGATTACATGATATCGGTAAGATTGGTATCCCCTCAGATATACTCAATAAGCCAGGGAAATTAACCCATGAAGAATTCATCATCGTAAAAAGACATCCACAGATTGGGTTTCAACTGATTAATAGCATTAGTTTTTTTGACAAGGCAAAATATGGCATTAAGTACCATCACGAACGTTGGGATGGTGCTGGTTATCCAGATGGACTTAAGGGTGATGAGATACCTTTGATTGCTCAAATTATATCTATTGCTGATGTTTTTGATGCGTTGACTTCTGATAGACCTTATCGTGAAGCAATGGATTGTCATATTGCCATGAAAATTATACAAGAGAATAAAGGTAAGATGTTCAATCCTGAATTAGTTGATATATTTTCTAAGCTTCTAGGAAACATGATGGAAGACAATAATGCGGATTGTATATTGGATATCAAGCATTTGTTGAACGATATATAGGTATTGATTAGAAGCAACATGCCATAGACTGGTAAGTGTTGCTTTTTTAAATGGTTATCAGATAAAAGTATAATCTAGAGTGGAGGTTTAGTATGTATGATATCATTATAATTGGTGCAGGGATTATAGGAACAAGTATTGCCCGAGCACTCTCCAGGTATGAGACCAACATACTGGTTATTGAGAAGAATTACGATATAGCCAGTGAGACTACTATGGCTAATAGTGCAATCATACATTCGGGTTATGATCCAGTGCCGGGTACCAAAAAGGCTTTATATAATGTGAAAGGCAGTAGTGTGTATGAGGAGATCTGTGAGCAGCTGGATGTTTACTACAGTAAAGTGGGTTCACTTACCGTAGCAGTAACGGATGAAGATATGAAAACCCTGCAAATGTTAAAAGATCGAGGCGATACTAATGGTGTCCCTGTTATTTTAAAAACAAGGGATGAAGTCTTAGTTATGGAACCGAATCTCTCTTCTGATATCAAAGGGGCACTATATGCACCAACTACCGCTATCGTATATCCAATGGAAGTGGCTATTGCTATGATGGAAAACGCTATGGTTAACGGGGCAGACCTAAAGGTTAACGAACCCGTTACTAGTATTAGTCAAGAAAACCAGCGATTTATTGTCAACACGACAAAATCTTCATACCGTTCGAAAGTAGTTATCAATGCGGCAGGTATTTTTGCTGATCAGATTCATAATATGATTGCAAAACCTACCTTTTCAATAAAACCTAAAAGGGGTCAATACTATGTACTTGATCAGTCTGAAAAAGGATTTGTTGAGCATGTCATATATCCATGTCCAAGTGTGAAGGGTAAAGGCGTTTTACTTGTTCCGACAACTCATGGGAATATATTAATTGGTCCTACTTCCGAATTAATTGATGCTGATGATAGTAAAGAAGTGACAAGAGAAGGACTATCTTATATTAGAGAAAAAGCAGAACAGATATCTAAAGAAATCCCTTTTAACAAAGTGATTCACACGTTCTCAGGTCTTAGGCCAACGGCTGATACCCATGATTTTATTATTGAAGAGGTGAAAGATGTGCCTGGGTTTATTGATGTGGCTGGCATTGAGTCACCAGGACTTGCCAGTGCACCTGCCATAGCAGCGGCTGTTGTTGATATCGTTAACACATATATGACACTGACCGAAAACCCTGAATTTAATCCGATTAGAAAAGGCTATAGACATTTTGAGTTATTAAGTGATGAGGAGAAACGCGATTTGATTAAAGAAATGCCTGCGTATGGTCAAATGGTTTGCCGGTGTGAGCATATAACAGAGGGTGAAATAATAGACTGCATAAGAAGACCGGCAGGTGCAGTTACTGTTAAAGGCGTTAAGATTCGCGTAAGACCTGGCATGGGTAGATGTCAGGGCAGCTTTTGTGAACCGCAGATTGTAGAGCTATTAGCAGAAGAACTGGGTATCAGTCCCCTTGACGTATTATATGACTTAGATGGTTCTAACATATTAGAAGAAGAGACCAAGGTAGCACATGGGGAGGGATCTAATGAATAGATATGACGCAGTGGTAATAGGTGGTGGTCCTGCTGGACTGGCAGCTGCCCTTGAAGTATATTATGCTGGTTTTATGAAAGTACTGATTATTGAACGGGACATTGAACTAGGTGGCATATTGCAACAATGTATTCATAACGGATTTGGACTCCATTATTTCAAGGAAGAATTGACGGGACCAGCCTATGCTGAGCGTTTCATAGATCAGGTTGCTGATTCTGATATAGAAGTTAAATTGAATACAATGGTTACGCAAATAACATCTGATAAAAAGATTCATATGATGAGCCGACATGAAGGTTACCAGATAGTGGCGGCTAATACCATTATCTTGGCAATGGGTTGTAGAGAGCGAACAGCTGGAGCCATTAGTTTACCAGGTACAAGACCGTCAGGGATTATAACAGCAGGTACAGCCCAATACTACTTGAACATTAAAGGCTATCTTGTGGGCAAACGTGTATTCATACTAGGCTCAGGTGATATAGGCCTCATTATGGCACGTAGAATGACCTTAGAAGGTGCTACAGTAATTGGTGTGGCTGAAATAATGCCTTATTCCAACGGTCTGAACCGTAATGTTGTTCAATGCTTAAAAGATTTTGATATTCCATTATATCTCAGTCATACGGTGACAGATGTAAGGGGTAAAGAACGGGTTAACGGTATAACAATAACCAAGGTAGATGAGCGGTTAGAACCGATTAAAGGGACAGAGATTGACATTGATATCGATACGTTACTTTTATCCGTAGGACTGATTCCAGAGAATGAATTATCAAAAACAGCTGGCGTTGACTTACATAAAAAAACAGGCGGTCCCATTGTTGATGAGCAGATGAAAACTAATGTACCAGGGATATTCGCATGCGG
>JAQICP010000102.1 GCA_027858555.1 Vallitaleaceae bacterium | reverse complement strand
ATATGTGAACACTTTCCAGTCCTTTTTTTATTAAATATCCAATCGCTAACTCAGTGTCTGTAAAATCTTTCTTTTTTTCATATTGAATTATTTCACAACCCCTACCCTGAAAATAATCCATACTAACTTTTTCTATGGAATCAAAATCACCTATGATTGCATCTGGAATGATCCCTGATAGATACAAACCATTACAACCCCCATCAACACCAAGAATATAATCAAAAGCATTGCTTTCATATGCACTTTTTAGCAATAAGCCATCTATATGTCCACCAGTAATCATTAATGCTTTTTTCATAAGGTCCGCCTTTACCACTGACTAACTATACTTTTTAAATATAGCTTTGTAGTTATTAATATTAGTCTCTATACTCTCACCCTTAAAAACTGATGTACCGGCTACTATTACATTAGCGCCAGCTTTTAAGACAGCGTCCACATTATTATGATAGATGCCACCATCTACTTCTAATTCACAGGTGGGATTGAGTCTCATAATCATCTCTTTCACATCTTTGATATCTTCAATTGAACCTTCCATAAACGACTGGCCTCCAAACCCTGGATTAACGGACATGATTAAGACCAAATCTAACAACTGAATATATGGTTCAAGTACTTCAACTGGTGTTGCTGGTCGAATTGAAAGTCCTACCTTAACACCTAAAGCCCTTATTCGTTCAATTGTAGCTAAAACATCTTCACATGCTTCTTGATGGATTGTAATTAGATCGGCACCTGCACCTATAAAATCTTCGACATATCTAATTGGTTCTTCTATCATCAAATGAACATCAAATAGACATTCGGAATAACCACGAATGCTTTTGATAATACTTGGTCCAATGGTAATATTAGGTACAAAAAATCCATCCATCACATCAATATGGATATAATCACATCCAGCTTCTGTTATTGATTTCACTGCTTCGCCAAGTTTAGCAAAGTCAGCGGCTAGTATTGAGGGTGCGAGTTTTATCATTCGAATTCTCCTTGCAGTCTTTTGATTTTTTCTAGTATCTTTTAATATCTTTTAATTCATTATATATGGTTACATAATTCATGTATCTTGATTTTGCAATTTCACCTTTAGATAGAGCTTCTTTTACGGCGCAATGTGGTTCGTTGATATGCGCACAGGTCTGATATTTACAATAATCTCTGAGTGGTTCGAACTCTACAAAATAACGTCTGAGTTCATCGGCATCAATGCGATCGATATCTAAAGAGCTAAATCCAGGTGTGTCCACCACATAACTGTCTTTGTGAAAGCATATTAATTCTGCATGCCTTGTGGTGTGCTTACCCCTTTTTATCTTTTGACTAATCTCTCCTATTTCAAGTGCTACTACGGTTTGAATCAGATTCAAAATCGAAGATTTACCAACACCTGAAGGTCCAGCAAAAGCTGTGGTTTTGTTTTTTAAGATATCTTCAAGAGGACCAATACCTTCTTCGTCCAAAGCGCTTGTCAGGAAGACATCGTAACCTGTTAATGCATAACTTTGCTTTAAAATTTCAATTTCTTCGATAGATGAACGGTCAGTTTTATTAAAACATACAACGCCTTTAATACCCTCTCGTTCAATCATTACTAAAAACCGATCTAGTAAGTTAAGGTTAGGTTTAGGATCATTGATTGAAAAAACAACCATAATCTGATCAACATTTGCTACTGTTGGTCTTTTTAAGGCATTTCTTCTCTCGTATATTTCAACCAGATTACCTTTCATATGCACTTGATCTAGAATGTCGATTTTTACATTGTCTCCTATTAAAGGGGTGATTTTCTCATTTCTAAAGATGCCTCTCGCTCTACATTCATATACACCGACACCTGGCACGTTTACATAATAGAATCCGCCTATGCCCTTAACTATTTTTCCGTCCATGCTCGCCCCTATTCAAAATATATGGTTGTTTCATATTGCAATATATCATCTACATATACCTTAACTTTAGCGCTACCTTCGCCTTCTAAAGTTAGAGGTACAGGAAAGTCAACTGCTGTAACCGTTTCATCAAATATAACTATATCAACCTCATCAACTGTCATTATAACTGTCAGTTGACCGATGGTTTTATTATTTGAAGAAAGTTGATCTGGAATGGTCACTTTTTTACTAATAATTGGTAACCCATCACTGACCACTAAATCAATTAGATAATCAATTTCTAAAGATTCACCTGATGCAACTGAACCTGTAATTATATTGCCTTTTTCAATTGTCTCATGTTTAACGTATATTATATTGCCAACTTTTAATCCGGCTGCCTGGATACTTGAGATTGCAGCTGATTCTGAGAGTCCATCTATACTTGGCATAATTACCATCTTTGTTTCTGGACCTAAACTTACAACAATATCAATGATACTGTTAGCTTTGATTTTCGACTCCCCCATGGGTGTCTGTGAAATAATCTCACCAAGTGGAATGGTTTCATCATAAACGGCTATCTTGTTTACGCCAAACCCTGCCTCCGTTATCATACCCTCTGCCAATTCATATTGTGTCCCAACAACTTCTGGCACCGAGTAAGTTTCCTCACCCTTACTTATGGTGACGTTAACTGTTAAATGATCATCCTTACCCAGATACACAATACCGGATGGTGTCTGGTTGATTACATGATTGGCTTCATAGGTATCTGAAAATTCTGTAGCGGTCACTGCATACTCTATATCTTTTGATAAGAATTCAGCCATGGCACTATCAAGGGTCATACCTTCCACTGAGGGTATTTGCAACTCAATAACAGCTTCGCTTTTTAAAAATACATTCCACACAACTAGGAATAAAATCAGACTGACTACTATGGCCGCAACTGCACCAGATATTACGACAACCTTATCAATACGCCCCTCTTTATCTAGCCCCATTGATCTTGAAGTGCTCTCAATCTCATCTAAGTCAGCTCTACTCATAACCATAGTTGGTGAATCATCATCATAACTAGAAATATTGACAAATTCTTCGTTTGGAAAATTATGGGCGGTTTTTAAATCCACTAATAATTTTTCAGCAGATTCATATCTCAGATTAGGTTTTTTTTGTGTAGCTTTTAATATGATTTGCTCAACTGCTTTTGATATATCAGGATTAATTAGACTAGGTGTTTTCATCTCATCGTGTATATGCTTGATAGCAATAGAAACAGCTGTATCAGCATCAAATGGTAATGTACCTGTTGCCATTTCATACATGGTAATACCCAATGAATAGATATCACTTTTTTCATCGCTGATCTGCCCTCTTGCCTGTTCCGGTGATATATAATGAACCGAACCAGTTTGTGTATCTTGAACTGCAATTGTAGCATCTGTAGCTATACGTGCAATACCAAAATCACACACTTTCACATTACCTTTATTAGTAATCATGATGTTATGTGGTTTTATATCTCTATGAATAATATGATTTGAGTGGGCATGCTCAAGAGCGCTAGCTATGCAAGCACTGATTTTCAAAACTTCCGTATCATCTAATGAGCCCTTTTCTTTAATATAGGCCTTTAAGGTTTTGCCTTCTAATAATTCCATGACTATAAACTGAATTCTACCGTCATTACCAACATCAAAAATATTAACAATATTCGAATGCGATAAGCTAGCTGCTGATTGGGCTTCCACTTTAAATCGTCTAACAAAAGCATCGTCCATACAGAACTCTTCTTTTAATACTTTGATTGCTACATTTCTCTCTAATTTGGTACATCTTGCTTTATATACAATGGACATGCCGCCTGTGCCAATCTTTTCGATAATTTCATAACGATCATTGACTAACATACCTCTTTTTAACATGTTGGCACCACCTCTTCATTAGCTTTTTCGATATTAATCAAGGTGCCAGTGATATTATCTATGCCACCAGCCTCTAATGCGTAACTAACTAGTTTTTCTATGGCTTCTTCTGATGAAATACTCATCTTTAGAATGGTTTCTATTTCAATGTCCGGGACCATGTTAGTGAGTCCATCTGAACAAAAAAATATTTTTTTGACCCCTGTTTTCTTTAATATAAACATGTCAATTTTTACTAACTCACTAGTGCCTAGGGCTCTTGTGATAATATTGCGTTCAGGATGTGTCAAACTCTCTTCTCGAGTGATTTCTCCAGCTCTAACTAAATCTTCAACATAAGAATGGTCCACAGTTATCTGATCTAGTGTTTCGCCAAGTATATATAATCTGGAATCGCCCACATTAGCTATATAAATCATCCCATCATCATCTACCTCTATTGAACAAGCCACTAGAGTGGTTCCCATGCCTTTAAATGCAGTATTAAGGATAGACTTCTCATAAATCACTTTGTTAGCATATGAAACGCCATCAATAAGCCCCTGCTCTTTATTGACAGAAAGTTTTTCTTTTAGATAGGCTGCAAAACTTTCAACAGCTAAAGACGATGCTATTTCACCAGCATTGTGCCCACCCATACCATCAGCTATCGCAAATAGATTATCATAATCGCCTATAGTCTCAGATGATATAAAGATGCTATCTTCATTCAGTTGTCTTACCTTGCCAATGTGCGTTTTACCATATACATCCATATTAGTCGGCTCCTTTATCTTTCATATGCTGATGTCTGAGTTGACCGCAAGAAGCGTCTATATCAGAACCAAGTGATCTTCTTATGGTAACAGGAATACCTGTTTTTTCTATGATTGATTTGAATTTTTGTTGTGTAGCTATATCTGGCTTTTGATACACGCTTGTTGTTGTGTGTTCTAGACTTTTATTGACATTGCCATTTATGGGTATTAAGTTAACATGACACAACATATGATTAACTAAATGAGCCAAAGACCTAGCGTGATTTTCACTATCGTTTGTACCACTAATCAATGTGTATTCAAAAGTGATCCGTCTGTTGGTTTTATGAATGTAGTACCTGCAGCTTTCTATCAAAGCTTCTATAGGATACTTTTTGTTAATAGGCATTAGCTCAGACCGACTATTGTTATTCGTACTATGTAATGAAATCGCAAGATTAACTTGTAAATTCAGGTCAGCAAATGCTTTTATCTTTGCAACGACACCACTTGTAGAAACAGTTATATGTCTTTGACCTAAATTCCTACCTTTTGGATGATTTATTAGATGTATCCATGTAATTAAATTATCGAAATTATCAAAGGGTTCGCCGATGCCCATTACCACAACACCATGACATAATTCATCTTCTGCTCGTTCTATGGCATACACCTGTTCTAACATTTCACTAGGCGTTAAGTCCCTGGCTAAACCACCAAGGGTAGAAGCGCAAAAAGTACAGCCCATACGACAACCAACTTGTGAACTGATACATATGGAATAACCATAACTATAACGCATTAAAACCGTTTCAATCATATGACCGTCTTCAAGCCTGAAAAGATATTTCTTAGTGTCATCATCCTTAGAGGTCAATATATCGATTAATGTCACTTGCGTAATCTTTGCACTTTTTGAGAGTGTCTCAATGAACGCTTTTGAAAGATTGCGCATGTCGCTAAAATTGGTCACTTTCTTATTATGTAGCCAATCAAATCTCTGAGTAGCCCTAAATGACTTTTCGCCAAAACTTTGGATGTAAGTATCAAGGGCATCCATATTCATCGATTTTATATCTATTAATGTTTCGTTATCTATCATTAATTAAACCTTCTTTAGTTTGGCGATGAAAAATCCATCTGTTAAGTCGTCTATTGGTAATAATTGTAGCATGCCATCTTCTATCTGCATACTACTTAAAGTATGATTAAGCTCTATTGTTTGTAATTCAAAATCACTATGTTCGGTTAAAAACCGATCTATTTGGGCTCTGTTTTCTTGTTTATTAATAGTGCAGGTACTGTAAACCAATACGCCTCCTATTTTAACATAAAGAGCTGCATTATTTAAGATATTATGTTGAATAATTAATAAAGACTCAATTCTTTCCTCGTTCATATTTCTTTTAATATCAGGTTTCTTTTTTAGAATACCAAGACCTGAACAAGGCGCATCCACTAAAACATAATCAAATGCCTCTTTTATTGTATGATCATAAACCGTTGCATCGGCCACTTGACAGTCAATGTTCTTAAACCCTAATTTTTCGATATTCATATTAATCAGAGCTATCTTTCGCTCTGAAACATCTCTGGCTACAACTGTTCCCGTTTCACCGATTAATTCGGCTAAGTGGGTTGTTTTACCTCCAGGAGCAGCGCATAGATCCAAAACTTTGGAACCGGTTTGTGGCTTTAACACTTCACTTGCTAGCATGGAGCTCTCATCTTGCACTAAAAAGTACCCGTCTTGAAATGAAGGCAGTTGTTTTAGGTTGATTGGACCGAGTATTTTAAAGGCATAGTCGAATAGTTCGCCCGATTTCACATTAAGGTTATATTTGGCAAGTTCAGCAATGAGTTCATCTTTTGTACACTTAAGCGGATTATGACGTATGGTCATGTTAGGACTCATGAGACTATCCTCACCGATTTTTTTGATGGTTTCCTCGTCATATTGTGCCATAAGTAATGAAACCAACCATATGGGCATAGCATATAGAACGCTAAAATATTGAACCGGATCGGTTTCATATTCAGGGTACTTGATGTATTTGAATTCGCGTCCAATAGTTCTTAAAACGCCATTAACATAACCGGACAAATTGCCCAATTTTCTTTTTTTAACTAATTTTACTGCCTCATTACATACGGCACTATGAGGCACTTGTGTCATCTCTAACATCTGATAGATTGACATACTAAGGACATAATATATAAATGGTTTTAATTTATCCACTTTTGTTTTTGAAAATTGATTGATGATGTAGTCTATTTTGATTTGTTGTTCAATCGTACCATAAACTAATTTGTTAAGAAATGCCTTTTCAGTTTGCTCGAATTCATAAGCATGAAAATAGCCTTCAAGCACATCTTTCAAGAAATGTTCTTTTTCATATACTTCCTCAATGATTTTTACACCGATACCGCGCATATTCATAAACTCACCTGTTTTCTAAGTCTAGCTTTAATAGACTGATTGCTATTTTAAGATGGTGCCCTCTGGTATGACGTGTCCCCTTAAAAAATCGGAGGCAGCCATTCTTTTCTTACCTTGAAGTTGAATCGTCTTAAGACTCAATAAATCTTGGCCACATGCTACAACTAAGTTGTTACTTGAATTAAAAACAACTGAACCACTGGGAGAATCGCCACTATCTTGATTTCTAATCACATCAGCTTCCCATATTTTTAACATCTGGCTATTATAAAAAGTGTAAGCACTAGGCCATGGGTTTAACCCCCTAATTAGACACTCTATCCTCTCAGCATCATCTTTCCAGTTAATATGTCCCAGTGCTTTGTTTAACATAGGTGCATATGTAGCGGCTGATTCATCTTGTTTTATTCTTGTGATAGCATCTAACTCTAATCGCTTCAAGGTTTCTAACACAAGAGAAGTACTTATTAGGCTGAGCCGATCATGTAAAGAACCACCCGTTTCATTGCTATCTAAAACTACTTCTTCTTTTAATATGATATCACCTTCATCAAGGGCATAAACCATCTGTTGGATCGTAACCCCAGAAACTCGATCATTGTTGATAATGGCCCATTGAATTGGTGCTGCCCCTCTATATAAAGGCAGTAAAGAACCATGTACATTAATGCAACCATATCGTGGTATATCTAGGATTCTTTGGGATAATATCTGTCCAAACGCCGCAACTATAATAATATCAGGATTTAGAACTTCAATGATGCTGACAAATTCTGAATCCTTTACCTTTTTGGGTTGAAATATAGGGATGTTGTGCTCAGTTGCAAGCAACTTAATAGGTGGCATGGCTACTTGCTTGCCTCTACCTTTTGGTCTGTCTGGTTGTGTAATAACACCTAACAACTCATGATTAGAATCTATCAATCCTTGTAAGATAGACACCGCAAAATCTGGTGTGCCCATAAATATTACTTTCATAAAAAGTCCCCATTTCTAACCGTTTACTAACAATTGCATAGCAACTATGTGCCAGTTTAAAATTCATCTACATCATCATCTTCATTATCGTCAATATCTTCATCATCGTTAATATCATCGTCATCGTGTAGGTTTTCGGCCTTTTCAATAAACACAATGCCGTCTAAATGATCTATTTCGTGGCATAGCGCTCTTGCGAGTAAGCCTTCGCCTTCAATGATATAACGCTCACCATCAAGATTAGTCGCCTCAACTTTGACACTGTTAGGTCTAGTTACATCGCCTACCCGCCCCGGAAAACTTAAGCAGCCTTCAATACCGGTTTGCTCGCCTTCAGTTTCTAATATAATCGGATTTATAAGTACAAATTTGTTGTCATCATATAAATCAATTACAGCTATTCGTTTTAAAATACCGATTTGTGGTGCGGCTAGTCCAACACCTTGTTCTTTATACATCGTTTCAAACATATCTTCAACTAAAACCTTGATACGAGGGGTTACTTCTTTTACTTTTTTTGACACCATTCGTAGCAATGGATCGTCGTCAATTCTTATTTTTCTGAGTGCCATACAATCTCTCCTTAAAATATTACATAAAGTTTGGATTAATATCCATCCCTATGTTGATTAGTTTATCAGATAAATATTTCAATTTTATGTCATTTATATGAAATGCCAACTGCTGAATTTCTTTGTATTGATTCCCTTTAAAGAAAATATGCCAGCGGTATCGATTCTTAACCTTAGCTATAGTAGCTGGTGATGGGCCTATCATCTGGACATTTAACCCAGCGGACAGTGATTCTAAAAGCTCATAACACTGATAGGCTCTCTTAATTACTTTCTTTTCATCCTCACCTTGAATCATCATAGTCATAATGACAGTAAATGGTGGGTAGTTTAGTAGATTACGTAATTGAATCTCTTCATGATAAAAAGATTCATAATCATCGTTCTTTGCATGAATAACACTCATATGCTCAGGTGTATAGGTCTGAATGATACTTAGTCCACCCTTAGAGCCTCTGCCCATTCTTCCAGATACTTGATTGAGCAGCTGAAATGTTTTCTCAGATGCTCTGAAATCATTCATATATAAGGACATGTCTGCTGCTAAAACACCAACTAGGGTTACATTTTCAAAGTGGTGACCTTTTGCCACCATCTGAGTACCCACTAATATATCCTGCACGCCTTCCTCAAAGCCTTCTAGTATCATTCGATGGCCATCTTTCTTAGAGGTGGTATCAAAATCCATCCTAGCGACTTTAACGCCTGGAAACATGCTCATAAGAACTCGCTCCACTTGTTGGGTGCCTATACCAAATGTCTTAATATGTTTAGACTGACATACGGGGCATTCTACCACTTTTGGTATGGATTTACCACAGTAATGGCAGATCAATCTTTCCACTGTAGAATGGTAGGTATAGGGTATATCACAGCTTTCACATTTTAACACATGACCGCACTTTCTACAAGATATGAAATTCGAGTGACCCCTTCGATTAAGAAACAAGAAAATCTGTTCCTTCTTTTTTAAACGGTCTTCGATTGCCGCCTTAAGGGCGTGACTTAAGATCTCTTTATTACCATTTTCCAGTTCTAATCGCATATCAATGATTTCTATATCCATGGTATTAGAAAGACCAAACCGGTCATTTAGCTTCAATAGTTTATACTGTCCCTTTAATGCCTTATAATAATTTTCAACCAGAGGTGTTGCACTTCCAAGAACTACTGGGCACTTATGGACAGAACTTCTTTTTATGGCAATTTCGCGGGCATGATACTTTGGATTAGTATCCGATTTATAAGTGCTTTCATGGCTTTCGTCAATAATAATGATGCCCAGATTCACAAAAGGAGCGAATATGGCACTTCTAGGGCCAATCATAATTGATATTTCACCATCCCTAGCTTTAGTCCATTGATCATACCGTTCCCCTTGAGACAATTTTGAATGCATTACACCAACTTGATGGCCAAAACGACTAATAAACCGTTTAACTGTTTGAGGTGTAAGTCCTATTTCTGGTATGAGTACGATGCACTGTTTTCCTTCTTTTAAAACTGCTTCAATAACCTGCATATATACTTCTGTCTTACCTGTACCCGTCTTGCCATGTAGCAAATAGATATCAGAAAGCGAGCCATGAACGGATGCTTTAATCTGATTAATGCATTCAAGTTGTGTCGGGGTCGGTTCAAGGGGGGGTTCTAAGTGATCACTGCTTGATTCAACTAAATAGGGTTCTCTATATACCTGAACCGTTTCAAGTGAAATATAACCTTTTTTCACCATTGTCTGTATGGCTGGCATGGTGATTCCAGAATGATGGGAATTAGCTTCATAAGTTGTGTCAGGACTATCCAACAAGTATATCAAGGCTTTTTTACGTGTTTCAAACCGTTGACTCGTGATTTCACTGATCTGTTTCTCAATCTCTTTATGGTCAATAATACATGATATATTGGTTTTTGTTTTGTTTTTAATGGATTGATTGGTTGGAACCATGGATTTCAGGGCAAGTTGAAGACTTGTAACATATCTTTTTGACATAAAGTATGCTAATTGAATTAACTCACTTTCAACTGATATACCTTCAGCAATACTGATAATTGATTTTAATTCATAAGCTCTTTTTGATATGGTGTCCATGAGTTCAATCACATAGCCCTTAATCGGCTTATTACCTTTACCAAAAGGTATGAGAACAATGCTACCAATGTTAATATCTGAAGCTAACATGGGTGGCACTTCATAGGTAAAAGGCTTTTCAAGTTGTTTGACGGCTATTTCAACAATTACATTGGCGTATTGATTGCCCATATCATATTACCTTTCAAAATTTTAATGTCTCTTAAGATGTGTCTATACCCTATTATAAAGAAAACCACCTATAATCGTATGGATTATAGACAGTTGATTTACTTAAACAATATCGATTTTACCTTCATATAATTCCATAACTGCTGTGGATAGTGATCTTGGTAACCTTTTTACTAAAGGCTCATCACCATCTACTAATTGTCTTGCTCTTTTAGCTGTTGCGATTACGATGGAATACCGACTTCTTAATTGGTCAGCTTCCTCTTTTCTATCATTAACTCTGCTCATTAAATCACTATAGGATGGGTGTAGCATATTATTCTCCTTTCAAAAGTTCAATAAATTCTTTTTTTAGTCTATCTTTTAAATCTTTATTTCTTTTAACACGTTCATGCTCAGAATCTATTATACCATGTAAATGAGTTACTGTCTCTTCTAAACCATCATTTACCAATATATAATCATAATCATCTATGGCATTGATTTCAGTCAAAGATTTTTCTAGGCGTTTGGTAATTAATTCTAAAGATTCCGTGCCCCGTTTAATCAATCGTTCTTTTATTTCATAGGCTGTGGGAGCTGTTATGAATACAAGTAGCGCATCTGGAAATTGCTTTTTAACTTGCAATGCACCTTGCATCTCGATTTCTAATATAACATCTAATCCTTCTGCCAGCTGCTCTAGCACATAGTTTTTTGGTGTGCCATAATAATTACCTACATAACTTGCATACTCAATTAATTCATCATGCTTAATCATTGTCTTAAACTCAGTTTCATCAATGAAGTAATAATGTTGTCCCTCGTATTCACCTGCACGGGGCTTCCTGGTTGTTGCCGATATTGATAAGGCATATTGTTCATCTTCTAAAAGATGTTTAACAATTGTTCCTTTTCCAGCACCAGAGAATCCCGAAATAATAATTAAAATGCCTTCCATACTAACACCTATATCCTATTCAATATTCTGTATCTGTTCCCTAATCTTCTCGATTTCTGTTTTGAACTCCAGACCAACATCTGAAACTTCTATAGAATTAGCTTTTGAAAGAATGGTGTTAGCTTCTCTGTTAAGTTCTTGGGTTAAAAAATCTAATTTGCGACCTATTGGTTTTGTTTCGTCTAAAGTTGCTTTCATATGGCTTATATGAGTCTCTAATCTCACGATTTCTTCATCAATGCAAACCTTGTCAGCAAAAACAGCTACTTCCATAGCTAATCTGCCTTGGTCTAAATCAGGCATATCTACTAACTCAGCAATCCTTAGGTCCAACTTCTCTTTGTATGCCTTCACTATCATTGGCGTATAACCCTTGATGACATCTAAGCCTTTAGTGATTAACTCCAGTTTTTCAAGGAGGTCCACTTTCAGTAAAGAACCTTCTTTCTCACGTGCAATAATCATCTTATCAATGGCAAGATTAACCGAAGT
>JAQICP010000094.1 GCA_027858555.1 Vallitaleaceae bacterium | reverse complement strand
TTATTTTCCAGGCGCTACAATTGTACCCATTATGATTGGAGAAGAACATAATCAGGCACTTGTTGATGAATTGGAGATTAGTCTGAGTCAGGTTTTTTCTGAATATAATGGTCGTCTTATGATTATTGGTACGGTGGATTTCGCTCACTACCTAGACGAAGAGACTACGGTTGCTCATGACCTTGTCACCAAGGAATTAATAGTGAACAAGGATTATAGTCATCTATTACCCTTAAGTGATGGTTATATTGATAGCCCAAGTGTATTAGTACTGACGATGAGATTATTAGAAGCTTATGATATAAGCCTTCTGGGTGAAACTAACTCCAAGACAATACTCGGTTACGAGGGTTCAGAAGGAATGACTAGTTATCAATCATACATATTTGAAAAAGAATGAAGCTACATGAAAAATACATGAATTACTATAAACAATTAATATGAAAAACACATGAATTATTATTGGTAATTAACATGAAGCATATAACAATTAGGCAGACAATAATTGTTAAGAATATATCAATACCCATGCGTATTTGCTGTCATCCGAACTTTATTGCTATTAGTAGTAATATGGTTCGGATTTTGATTGACTATTGGTTTTTATTTTGATATGATTTAAATTTCAAATATGATTTTCGGGGGTAATAATGATGGACAAGTTTTTTAAACTGACTCAGAACAAGACTAACGTAAGGACAGTGATTTTTGCAGGTGTAACCACTTTCATGACAATGGCTTATATCATCGTAGTCAATCCGAATATGCTTTCTGGATTTGGACTCGGCTTACCAGATGGTGTGGCAATGGATTGGGGTGGGGTTTTTGTAGCAACCATACTAGCGGCAATAATAGGAACGGTTATGATGGCGCTACTTGCCAACTACCCATTCGCTTTAGCACCAGGTATGGGACTTAATGCTTTCTTTATCTTTTCAGTTGTGTTAGTAGATAACGGCTTTGGATGGAGAGCGGCACTCACAGCAGTTTTCATTGAAGGTATCATATTCATTATCTTAACATTTGTGAATATTAGAGAGGCGTTATTTAATTCGATTCCACTGGTACTTAAGTATGCGGTTAGTGCAGGTATCGGTCTTTTTATTGCTTTTATCGGATTTCAAGGTGCTGGCGTTGTCATTGGTGATGGTGCTACGCTTGTTACAGTAGCTAAAGATTTAACACAACCTAGTATTGTACTGGCAATTATTGGTCTGCTATTAACTTCAATCTTAGTTGTTAAAAAGGTAAAAGGATCAATACTTATCGGTATACTTGCAACATGGATACTTGCTATGATTGCTGAAAAGATTGGCTGGTATGTACCAATGCCAGATATGAATTTATTCTCAGTTATACCAGCAAAGATCGTTGATACGATTCCAAGTATTGAACCAGTATTCTTAAAATTTGACTTTAGTGTTTTAGGTAATTTTGATTTTTGGATTATTGTATTTGCATTCTTATTCGTTGATTTATTTGATACACTTGGTACATTAATTGGTGTTTCAGAAAAAGCTGGCTATCTTGATCAAGATGGTAAACTTCCAAAAGCTAAACAAGCATTACTGGCAGATGCAATTGCAACTACTGCAGGTGCGTGTCTTGGTACATCAACTACGACTACTTATATCGAGAGTGCAGCAGGTGTTGCTGATGGTGGTAGAACTGGTCTTACAGCACTTACTACAGCAGCATTATTCGCACTGGCATTACCATTTTCACCAATATTCATGGCGATTCCTGCTTTTGCAACAGCTCCAGCTTTAATCATCGTTGGTTTCTATATGATGGGATCAATTACTAAGGTTAACTTTACTGATTTCAGAGTTGGTATTCCTGCATTCTTAACTGTTATCGTAATGCCAATCACATACTCAATATCTGAAGGTATTGCTTTTGGTATTATCTCATATACAGTAATTAATGCATTCACTGGTGAGGCTAAGAAAGTACATCCACTCATGTATATCTTATCAGTAGCATTTATACTCAAGTACATTTTCATTGTATAAGTTCTAATTAGGACTTTTCAAGTGAAAGGATTGATGTTATACTAAACAAAATTGAAATATATTCTGTATGACTGGCGGAAATATGGGAGCACCCATAGGGAGTACAGAATCTAACATGCCGACCGCCTGGGCGAAGATCGTTTATCTTTGCTTAGGCGGTTTTTTATATGCAGCAGGAAATTTCTGTATAGGAACTTTCCATGCCTAAACAACTTATCCTATATTAAAAAAAGTAATGAAGGATAAGACGTGTACGGGAAGTACACTTTGTCTGGCAACAGGAAATTTCTGTATAGGAACTTTCCATGAAATTAATTTCACTTGATGAATATGCTTTTAAAGGAGTGATTATATGCAATATGAAGGATGGTATGGATTTAACACAGGTGTTTGGACTGAAGGCATTAATGTAAGAGATTTTATTCTTAATAATTATATGCCATATGAGCATGATGCAGATTTCTTATGTGGACCAACCAAAAGAACAGAAACCTTACTGGCGAAATTAGATGTACTTAAGAATCAAGAATTAGAAAAGAATGGGGTTTTAAGCATTGATACGAGAACGGTCTCATCTCTGCTTACATTTCAACCAGGGTATCTGGATGAGTCTTTAGAGATTATAAAGGGCATTCAAACCGACGAACCGTTGAAGCGTGGCATTAATCCATTTGGCGGCATCAGAATGACCAGAAGTGCTTGTGAGGCTTATGGATACACCCTAGACCCTGAAGTTGAAAAGGAATTTGCCTTTAAGACGACCCACAATGATGGTGTGTTTAGAATATATACGGATGAGATGCTAAAGGCAAGAAAGATGGGTATCATCACTGGACTGCCAGACGCCTATGGAAGAGGTCGCATTATTGGCGATTATAGACGAGTTGCCCTATACGGTGTGGATGTATTAATTGAACAAAAAAAAGCGGATAAAGAGTATTATTCAAAAAAAGGCTTAAATGAAGAGCGGATACGTTTGATTGAAGAATTGTACCGTCAGATAGATTTTTTAGGTAAACTAAAAGACATGGCGGCTATGTACTCAGATGATATCAGTAAGCCAGCACGTAATGCAAAAGAAGCAATCCAATGGACTTACTATGCTTACCTGGCAGCCATAAAAGAGCAAAATGGTGCAGCTATGAGTTTAGGACGGGTTAGTACTTTTTTTGATATATATATAGAACGAGATATGAAGGCCGGTTTACTGAGTGAGGTGGATGCCCAAGAACTTGTTGACGATTTTGTTATTAAGCTTCGAATGGCTAGACAGCTGAGAACCCCTGAGTATAATGAATTATTTGCAGGTGATCCCATGTGGATTACAGAAGCCATGGGTGGCATGACTGAAGACGGCAGAAGTATGGTAACCAAGTCCTCTTATCGCTTTCTTCACACCTTGTATAATCTAAGCCCTGCGCCAGAACCTAATATGACGGTTCTGTGGTCTAAAGATCTACCCGAATATTTTAAAGCGTATTGTGCAAAAGTATCCATGGATACAGATTCAGTACAATATGAAAACGATGACTTGATGAGACAAGATTTTGGGGATGATTATGCCATTGCCTGTTGTGTATCAGCTATGAAACTAGGTGAGCAGATGCAGTTTTTTGGCGCTAGATGCAATATGCCTAAAATATTGTTACTGGCACTCAACGGCGGTATAGATGAATCTGGTGAAATGATGGGACCTCAGATGGCAGCAGTCAGTGATGAAAGTCTTTCATACGAAGAGGTAGTTAACCGATTTGAAATCTATCAGGAGTGGTTGGCCGAATTATATGTAAACACCATGAACATCATCCATTACATGCATGATAAATACGCCTACGAGAAGATTCAGATGGCTTTACATAATACAGAAGTCAAACGATTTATGGCTTTTGGTATGGCTGGACTATCTGTTATGGCAGATTCCCTTAGTGCTATAAAATATGGCAAAGTCACCCCTATTAAAAATGAGGCAGGTTTGATAGTGGACTTTACTATAGAAGGCGATTTCCCAGCATATGGTAACAATGATGAATGCGTCGATTCCATTGCAGCTGATCTTACGACGAATTTTATCAGCGCACTTAGACGTTATCCTACCTATAGGGACGCAGAGCATACACTATCCATATTGACCATTACTTCTAATGTGGTATATGGTAAGAAAACAGGTGCTACACCTGACGGCAGAAAAGCTGGGGAAGCTTTTGCGCCTGGTGCTAATCCGATGCACAATCGAGATACCAAAGGCGCACTTGCATCACTTGGATCAGTTGCAAGAATCCCATATGAAAGTTGTTGTGATGGTATTTCTTGTACGTTTTCAATACAACCGGAGGCTCTGGGAAAAGGTGAAGCAAACCGTAGTAAAAATCTAGCCAGCATACTTGACGGCTATTTCAATCAGAAAGCCCATCACTTGAATGTGAATGTACTAAATAGAGAGAAGCTAGTTGACGCCATGGCGCATCCGGAGAAGTACCCGAATCTAACCATTCGCGTATCTGGGTATGCTGTTAATTTCAATAGGCTAAGTCACGAGCAACAGATGGAAGTGATATCAAGAACGTTTCACTCAAAGTTTTAACTTGTTAATTACAGGTATCGGCACTCCCTTTTAGTTATAATAGCCGGTACCTGGCTTTTTCTACAATAGTAAAGTTCTTCATAGGAACTTTACATGAAAACAATTTCTCTGTGAGAAAACGTGTACTGGAAGTACACTTTGTTCACAGTCTAGGAAGTCCCCATTAAAACAAGGACTTCCCATTGAAAACAATTTCTCTGTGAGAAAACGTGTACTGGAAGTACACTTTGTTCTTACACATAATATGATAATCGAAAGGAGTCACTATGAGAGCATTAATCAGTGTATCAGACAAAACAGGCATCGTTGAATTTGCTAGAAACTTACGTGAATTAGATGTGGAGATCATATCAACAGGAGGTACCGCTAAAGCGTTAGAAGAAGCTGGTATTGAAGTGATTGGTATTTCAGACATTACGGGATTCCCAGAATGCTTGGATGGCCGTGTGAAGACGCTAGATCCTCATATACATGCAGGTATCTTAGCTATGAGAAGTAACAAAGACCATATGGCACAAATCAAGGAACTGGGTGTGACACCTATTGACATCGTTGTGGTCAACTTATACCCATTCAAACAAACTATTTTAAAAGAAGGCGTAGCACTTGAAGACGCTATTGAGAACATCGATATTGGTGGCCCAACTATGCTAAGATCTGCCGCTAAAAATTATCAAGATGTGTCAGTCATCATAGACCCTGCTGATTACGAGACGGTACTGGAACAACTAAGAGAAAAAGGAAAAGTTTCTCTTAATACTAATTTTTATCTGTCGTCTAAAGTTTTTGAACATACCGCACATTATGACACCTTAATTGCGACTTATATGCGGGGTCATAGAGGTGCAACGGATCTGCCTAGTGTAGTAACCATGACCTTCGAAAAAATACAGGATATGCGTTATGGTGAGAATCATCATCAACAAGCTGCATTTTACAAAGAAGTTGGTGCCAACACAGGTATGCTTTCAGCGGCTAAACAATTACATGGTAAGGAATTATCTTTCAATAATATCAATGATACGAATGGTGCCCTTGAACTCTTAAAAGAGTTTGATGAACCGGCAGCAGTAGCATGTAAGCATGCCAATCCATGTGGTGTTGGTTGTGGGACGGATGTATACGACGCTTATATGAAAGCGTATAACTCAGACCCTAAATCTATCTTTGGTGGTATTGTTGTAACAAATCAAGAAGTGGATGCAGCTACGGCTCTTGAAATGAATAAGATATTCCTTGAAATAGTTGTTGCACCAAGTTTTTCTAAGGAAGCATTAGAAGTACTTATGAAGAAGAAAAACATCAGATTACTAGAACTTAAAAATATAGAAACAAAACAAGCAGATACGGCATCTGATATGAAAAAAGTAGGTGGCGGTCTCATCATTCAAACAGTAGATTCCAAGTTGTTCAAAGAAGATGAGAATGGTAATATCATATTCAATGTTGTGACAGATAGACAACCCAGTGAGACAGAGATAGAAGATATGAAATTCGCATGGAAAATTGTAAAACATGCCAAGTCAAACGGCATCGCAATCGGAAAAGGCAAACAGTCCATAGGCGTAGGTCCTGGACAAGTTAATCGTATATGGGCACTTGAACAAGCAATCGAACATGGTAAAGAAGCACTAGGTGCGGACAGTCTAATCGGTAGTGCTATGGCGTCAGATGCGTTCTTCCCATTTAATGACTGTGTTGAAGCAGCGAAGCAGGCAGGCATTACAGCGATAATTCAGCCTGGCGGTTCTATGAAAGATCAAGATTCCATTGATCTGTGTAATCAATACGGCATGACAATGGTGTTCACAGATATGCGACATTTTAAGCATTAGAATAGTAAAATGTACCCTCTAGGAAAGCGCCTCGCGAATATCTAGGAAAGAGACTAGGGGATGTCTAGGGCATAGTCAGAGTAATAGTTGAGTGCTAGGGACAATAGTCAGAATTGTATAAAAACGGTGCAGAAATGGCATAGAAATGCGGTTAATCTTATATTGACATTGTTTTAGCCCTATGGTATGCTAATTTTAGTGGTAATTGACCTAAGTAGTAAGCTTTTTTAGACCCTAGGTTAATACAATCGACTTGTTAGAATTTTAGGTTGAAAGATTATTATTATTCGTCTTCTTTGAATGTACGGAGGGATTGATTGCTACGAAACTTATTAATCTCTAGGAGGAAATTATTATGCAACAAGGTTCAGTAAAATGGTTCGATGCGAAAAAAGGTTTTGGTTTTATTTCTACAGATAGCGGTGATGATGTATTCGTACATTTCTCAGCAATCAGTGGTGATGGTTTCAAAAGTTTAGAAGAAGGCGATAGTGTAGAATTTGAAGTTACTGATGGTCCTAAAGGCCCTCAAGCTGCTAACGTAGCTAAACTATAATTATAATACAATATCAATAGAAGGCTCTCGATATAATCGAGGGTCTTTTTTTGTGAAAAAAAGGTTACTGAAATAGGTTAGGTCAATGGATTGATGTTCAGTGAATCAATAAATCGGCATTATCAATACACTTGCATGCCGAATATGAATGATAAGTTTTTTGCAAGAAACACCACTTTACCTTGGAAGAATTTCCCTGCAGGAAAAAGCGTACTGAGTGAAAAGCACAAGGGTACGCTTTCACAACACAATTCACTACATGAATTGTTTTAGATCAGTAAAGTTCTTATAAAGAAAGAGAACTTTACCCCCCGCAGAATTTCTCTTCGAGAAAACGCGTACGGGTGATACGCGTTCTTCTTGATAATTCTATTAAAAAACGGTATAGTTAATCTAGAGTAAAGTATACTGAATTAAAACACATAGGAGGAACACAATATGAGTACTCATTATAGATTAATAGAAGAAAAGCAGATAGATGAGCTGAATGGAATCGGTCAGTTATATGAACACGAAAAAAGTGGTGCACGCGTACTTTTTATCAAAAATGACGATAGGAATAAGACTTTTTCCATAGCCTTTCGAACACCACCGGCAGATGATTCCGGTTTACCACATATACTTGAACATTCTGTTTTATGCGGTTCAAGAAAATTCCCGTTGAAGGATCCTTTTGTTGAACTTGCAAAAGGTTCCCTAAATACATTTTTAAATGCCATGACTTTCACAGACAAGACCATGTATCCTATTGCCAGCATGAATGATAAGGATTTTGAAAATCTGATGGATGTCTATCTAGATGCCGTATTTTATCCTAATATTCATAAAGACCCAATGATTTTAAAACAAGAGGGTTGGCATTACGAATTGAAAGATGCCTCTGAAGACATCATCTATAAGGGTGTTGTTTATAATGAGATGAAAGGTGCGTTTTCATCAGCAGAATCCGTATTGTTCAGAAAAATCCAACAATCCCTCTTTCCTGATACAGCCTACCGATTTGAATCAGGCGGAGATCCTGATAGCATTACGGAACTCACTGAAGAAACGTTTTTGAATTACCATAATACCTACTATCATCCATCAAACAGCTATATCTTTTTATACGGTGATGTAGATGTAGAAGAAAAACTAGCTTGGTTGAATGATCAGTATCTAGATGATTTTGAACGCATCGTCGTTGATTCTGAGATTAAAATGCAAAAGCCATTTAAGAGTCCAGAAGAGTTTGTTTTCTCGTATCCTATCTCAAGTAATGAAACAACGGAAGATAAGACATACCTTTCAATGAACTTTGTAACGGGTAGTCGACTAGTTAATTGTGAGTACATCGGTATGGAGATACTTGAATATGTATTATTGGAAGCACCGGGAGCACCTCTTAAAAAAGCGTTATTAGATGCGGGCATTGGAAAAGATGTATTTGGTGCCTATGATTCTAGTATTATGCAACCGACATTTAGTATTATAGCTAAGAATACAAGCCTTGAGAAAAAAGAGGAATTTGTTAATATTATCAAATCGACCATACAAAAAATTAGTGAAGAAGGTTTGGACCAGAAAAAGGTTCAAGCAGCAATCAACTATTTTGAATTCAAGATTAAAGAGGCAGATTTTGGCCGAAATCCTAAAGGTATTATTTATGCTATAAAAGCACTTGATAGTTGGCTATATGAAGGTAGTCCTTTTGAGTATTTTGAATATAATACAGCATTTGAAGCTTTAAAAGCAGGCACTGAAGACGGCTGTTTAGATAACCTTTTAAAGAAATATTTCATTGATAATCCCCATGTTTCAGTTCTCAGTCTAGAACCTGATACGAAACTGCTTAGTGCTAGAGAAGAAGCAATCAGACTTCAACTTGCTGATTACAAAAATAGTCTAAAAAAAGAGCAGATTCTAGCAGTTATAGCGGAAACAAAAGCGCTTGAAGAATATCAAAATGCAGAAGAAAACCCGGAGGAGGTAGCGTCCATACCACTTTTAGAATTATCTGATGTGGATCATAAGATAGAGATTCTTGAAAAGGATTTACGTACAATTAAGGAAACCAGTATTCTCAGACATCATGCATTTACTAATGATATCCTATATATGAAGTGGCTTTTCGACTTGAGTATGATTGAAGAAAGCGACTTGCCATATGTGAAGCTCCTATCCAAATTACTTGGTGAAATGAGCACAGAGCATTACAGTTATCCGGATTTATCAGATGAGATTAACATCAATACAGGTGGCATTGATTTTAGTGTTCAAGTATATGACGATAGTGAAGAGCCTATGGCCTATTATCCGAAACTAGAGATATCAGGCAAATGCTTTATGGAAAAGAGTCCAGAAATGATTGCTTTAGTGGAAGAAATACTACTGAATACCCAGTTCACTGAAACAACACGTCTGAGAGAATTAATACAGGAATCAAAATCGCGTGTCCAAATGGGTCTTACCGGTAGTGGGCATGTGACCAGTGCCACCCGTGCAGAGAGTTACTTTTCACCAGCTAGTAAAGTAAGAGATTTATTTTCAGGCATAGGTTATTATCATTTTTTAATAGAGATTGAAAAAGAATTCGAAGAGGATGCCAGTACTGTTATTAGTCATTTTGACAGATTGTGTGAGCAGATATTTAGAGGCGCACAGTTACTGATCGCAACCACTTATCAAGAAGTGTATGATGATAAGGTGGATGAGCTACTAGAAGAACATCTTGATATCTATGATAACGAAGCAGCAATCGAGGTTGCACCACCGGTATCTTTAGTTAAAGAAAACGAAGGATTCATGACCTCTGATAAGATTCAATATGTTGCAAAGGCAGGTAATTATAAAACTGCAGGGTTTGAATATCATGGTTCACTCAAAGTCCTTCAAGTTATTATCAGCTTAGATTATCTGTGGACTAATATTCGAATTAAAGGTGGTGCATATGGCGCCATGGTTAATTTTAGAAGAAATGGGGATATGTTTCTCGTGTCATATAGAGATCCTAATCTTATTCAAACCATTCATCATTATGATGTGATGTGTGATTATATCGAGCATTTTGAGGTAGATAGCAGGGAACTGAGAAAATACATATTAGGGGCAATCAGTAGATTAGATCAGCCACTAACACCTTCCATGGAGAATAGCAAAGTTATTTCACAACATATATCGAATGTATCTAACGAACTATTACAATTAGATAGAGACCAGGTACTCGCAACAACACTTGAAGACATTAGGAATCTGTATAGTATCATACAACATACTATGAGCCAGAATTACCTATGCGTTGTTGGCAATGAGACCAAGATTACAGAAGATCAAGATGTGTTTAAAACCATCAAGCATTTACATATATAAGATTTGATACGTTGACATTAATAATATAAGAAAGATTAGGTGAAAAGACATGATTGATTTATTTGTTAGAAAGAGCGGATTATATGATAAGTTTTATATTGATTATCAAGGGCAATATAAAATACAGGAAATCAGTAAATCATTAGGATTAGATATTGAAGCGCTTAAGGCTATGTATATCTCATAAGGTGGGATTTATGACGATGATTGTCGTAACACATGAGATGAGTTTTGCTAATGAAGTAGGTTCAAGGGTAATATTCATGGATGAG
>JAQICP010000065.1 GCA_027858555.1 Vallitaleaceae bacterium | reverse complement strand
ATACTGATACCTTGAGTGATCATAACTGCTTCCTTCATATAACCGGCATCATTGATAAGCCCCTGTCTATGCAATATCGCGATGATATCAACAAGAGCTGAACCACAGATGCCTAAAGGATTAAGCGAATCAGTCTTACCATCTGCAATCTTATGTATCGTCTTATTTGTAGCTTTATATTTCCCTTTATCTGTAGTTTTGTCTATAGCTTTATCTGTCTCTTTCTCTGTGGTTTCGTCTATAGTTTTGTCTGTAGTTTTGTCTATGGCTTTGTCTATGGCTTTGTCTATGGCTTCGTCTATAGCTTTATCTGCAGCTTTCTCTCTATTCTCAAACTTAGCTTCAGTTGTTAATAAGTAACTAGTACCCCTATCAGTCAACACCCAAATACCATAACCCTTACCAACCGCTTCTATCTCACAGATACTGCCTGAAATACTACCCCTGCCACAACGGATATTGGCCCCTTCAAAGGCTGGCCCAGCCGCTGTCGCCGCGCAGATTAATTGGTCTTTGGTTTTTAGTACTATTTCACCATTGGTACCAAGGTCCACAAAAATAATGGTTTCCTCTTGATCAAGCATATGGGTAGCATACATGCCTGATACAATATCACCACCCACATACGCAGATACCCAAGGTAACATACTTACCTTAAAATCACCATACCGTTCTGCCAATCCTGTAAATAGGGACTTGCCCTTTCTCACTTCGAGTCCCATATCTATGGTTGTGAATGGACATACAGCAAGCTCTTCTGGATTGATATCAAGTAGTAGATAGATCATGGTCGTGTTGCCCGATATGACCATCTCACTGATAATAAGTATATTATCTTGAGACTTATTGAAACCTTTCACTTCTTCTATGTCAGTTACTACTTCTGTTTTTGTTTCAGTTTCTGCTTCTATTTTTGTTGCTGTTGCTTTATTGTAGTCTGCCATTAATTCCAATACCATCTTTTCAATCAACGCTCTTATTATCCGGCCGAGTTCATGGTTCTCATGTTCTCTAACATACATGATGCGACTGATGATATCAGCTCCGTAAGCTTTTTGAGGATTAAGGGATTTGCAAAGTCCCAGAACCTGACCTGTAACGATATTGACTAGACTTACAACAACTGTTGTCGTGCCCATATCGACTGCAATCCCAAGAACACTAGCTTCATCTTTTTTAAGCGGCTTAGTTTTATTGTCCCATAAAGAATTCAAGTCATAGGCTGAATCAGATTTATGATTATACGCTGATACCAACTTTGGTGTTTTCACCGTAAAAGGTATGTAATCTGATATGATTGAATGTGCATTTTTGTCTACATTTGCATTTGTATTTGTATTTGATTTTGCTTGCTCTAGTCCTTGTTCCTGTCCGTGTTCTGGTCTTTGTTCTAGTCTTTGTTCCGGTCCTTGTTCTGGTCCTTGTTCTGGTCCTTGATCATATGCACGAATTTGTGCATGTGTATTTTCATGTGCATGAGCATTTTCATTTGAGTTTTCATGTCCTTGTTCATGACCTTCTTCCAGACCTGAAATATATATATCTAGATTTCTATCCACTTCATGAAAGCAAGCTAGTAATATGCCTTGCTGGGTCATATCACTGTCTAAGAAGGCTTTTTCTTCATCTGTTAGCACATAGTTATGACCCGGCGCAATAATACGGCATTTACCACATGTCTGCTTGCCACCACATGGCGTATCAAGTAAAACCGCTTCACGTCTTAGTACCTCAAGTAGATTCTCATTCTTCTGCGCTTGAATCACTTTGATAGGTTTGTGTATGTTGCTTGGACCCATATGCTCTGAACTTTGCTCATAGATGCGAATAATGAATTTTCTATAGTCACAGTCAGTTCGTTCGCATGCCGTGCAGTCATGATCAACACCATGACTAACGTCCTCAGTCCCCACCCCATATAAATAAGTCAGTGACTTAGAAGATGAAATCATATGCCCTTCAGTCACATAACTGTCTATAGAATAAGCTTCTTCCATCATATGAAAGATATCACTTTGAAATGACAGAGGCACTTCTCCCCGACCTGGATGATATCGTTTTGTCAGGTAGGCTCCTTCTGTTCTCGTTTCTTTACTTAGTATCTTGTAGAGGTGATTGGTGGCTTCATATAACACTTGGTCTGCCCAAGCACTCACCATCAACCCGTCAAGATAATCGTGATTCATGAAATAATCTTGTATGATAAGGTCAATATCTGGTCCAAGGGTTACCAAGCAGTAGATACCGCTAGAGCTGGCTGTTGGTAAATATGGCGAGCTATCGCCTCTAGCCACATAGCCTTGTGCTTTGACGCTGTTTTTGTGCTTATCTATTAACCCTAACAGACTGGCATGATAAGCCGCATAATTAGGGTTGCTTTTCTTGCATTCTATGGTGTTCAGAATGATTTGAATATTGTATGTACTTGGCAAATCATGTACTGTGATATTGTTAAGGTTTGAACAGTTCATATAATCTCCTTACAGAGCTTTTTGAATATGGCCTATCTCATTTTAGTATGTTTATATACTCTAAGCATCCTCATTGAATCAGTAATTGGTGCTTATAATGAAGCTTTGATTATTTCAGCAATTTATCAATCACACCAAACAATTCATCCCTGCTAGGTATGATTGAAGACCATATTAATCTCCCATTGATGTAGACACAAGGCAAGTTGGTTACGCCCATTTTCTTACATCTAGCAATATTGACTTTCTCTGTGTACTTATATTCTACCAGATCTATCTGACTGCCATAATGGTCTCCTGCTACGTTCATTGCCCCGAGCATATAGGTACATGCTGCGCAAGTAGCTGAATCAAGGGTAAAGACTTCAACCAATGGTTTTGATAGATTCGCATAATCAGGTAGCTCTACATGAATCGCTTCTTTTGGTGCTTCATAGCTTTCAACCATGCTCCGTACGCTATCTGTTTCCCTAGCAGCTTGAGCCACAGCAATGGTATTTTCAGTAGGCGTATTATAAGGCATGTCACAACCAGGTGAGATTATTAAGTTGTGATTTGAGACAGTATCCAACAGATTCACCACATACTTCATGTTTTCTAGTTGGGTGCCATGAAGCATAAGGGTCGTCAGTGGAATGTTGCCACCAATGGCGATATTATATTGGTCTGTGATTACTTTGGCAGCTTTCATATCCACATTCTCGTCTACTGATATTGAATCAGGGTTGGTTTTACACATGACATCTATCTGTCTGGTTGCATTACCACATACGAAAAATGAAGAAGCCCTGCCTTTAACGCGAATATAATCAAAGATTGTTTTAAAGCTTTCATGACACATGAGTTCAAAGTGGTCGGGTGATATCTGAGATACAAGTGGATCAACCACGCCGATTATATCCATACCTGCCTCCACATACAGATCAACCATCTTAAGGGCTGTCATGGTGGTAAAGGCCATCAACTGACTGACGTAGGCTTCATCTAATATGATATCCATAAACAGGTTATTGCCTCTTAAGTGAGACGCTAACGTAAATGGTCCACATATCAAACCATATAGCGCCGTGTCATCACCAATTGACGCTTTGGTTCTTCTCATCACATCAAGAATCAGAGGCAACCGTCCTTTGTCTGCTTCTGGTTGTTTACAATCGCATAACATATCTGTTGTGTTTTCAAGGGGATGTGTTGCCACTGATGGTGGTGCCACGTCGTCCCATAGTAATTCGCAACCAAGTATTTCCGCCTCCACCTGGAGATCAAATACAACAGGCATACCATCAGGTTGATAAAGTCGCTTCACAGCCATAAGACTATCGTATAAAGCATCTGCATCTAGTAGAACTTCAGTTGCGTTTTTACCTATAAGTGCACCTGCATGGACCCCTGCAAAAGGAACCCATGGTGCTCTATCAACTGTCTCATGTTTTAATGTTTTAAGTACTCGTTCTTTTCCATTCATATATGATCTCCTGTTTCAAGTTATTTTCTTATTGTCAATTTACCATCTTAAGCCAAGCCCCAATTAATGGCCTACTGCAATTGCAGTTGTTTGTATAGCTTTTGTCTATTAAGCCATTGTTTATACTGCTATCAATTTTCTTGCTTCATCTGCTGCACTTGATGCATCCTTTGCATACTTATCAGCACCTATCTCTATAGCGAACTTTTCTGTAACTGGTGCGCCACCAATCATGACTTTCACCGTGTCTCTTAGTCCACTTTCTTCAAGGGCTTCTATGACTTTCTTCATGTTCACCATAGTTGTTGTAAGGAGCGCATACATACATATAAGCTGAGCTTTACTTTCAATCAAGGCGTTCACATATTTTTCAGGCGTCACATTCACACCAAGGTCAATGACTTCAAAACCAGCACCTACCATCATCATACTGACCAGATTCTTACCGATATCATGCAAGTCACCTTGAACCGTACCGATTACAACTTTACCAATGGATTCAACCCCTTCAGCTTCTAATAAAGGTTTGATGACGTCAAGACCACCATTCATAGCACGAGCTGCCATCAGTACTTCTGGTACAAATACTTCATTGTTTTTGAATTTGACACCAACCACACTCATACCACTTAGGAGCGCATTTAATATATCTGTTGAGGTGCTGCCTTCATCTATAGCGACCTGACTCAGTCTTACCACTTCCGCCATATTGCCTTTTTGCATCAATTCATTAATACTTGTTAAAGTTTCATTCATATAAAACCTCCAAATTCAATTCAGTACTTAGTTTATCATGAATAGCTTATGTTAATAAACCTTCTAAACTAATCTTATAGAATATAATGGTTACCTATTCTGCCATTTTTATACAATTTACTTTTCAATATAACTAATTATCGATTGCATCTATCTTTATCCTACAGATACAATTCCTGATTCATTCTTACCATATTCTCTTTTGGCGTTGATCTTGGTATTTCACAACCACCCGATATCATGGTTCTCTCGTCCGCAACCAATATCCTTTTCTTAACCGCTTCTACCACTTCTCCTTCAGTTGCGCTCATAATCTCTGAAACCGGATCAAGATTACCATTAGCTACAGTTTTTGTACCATGAAATGCCTGTATGGCTTTGGAAAAATCAACCACATGGTCCACATCGAATATGTCCGCATCAGTCCTTGCCAATAAACCTAGTATCGGTTCTGTATTACCGCATATATGCAGCTTCACCTTAGCGCCCATGGCATGTATGTCTTTAATGATGCGTTGTTCGTATTCCAAACAAAACTGCCCATAAAGTTCCGGTCCGATCAAAGAAGCTACCGCATTACCGATACCGATAAAATCAGCGCCCGCATCAACCTGAACTTTGGCAAATGCTTTTTGTTGTTCGTAGAGTATTTCAAAAAGTTCAATCATGGCATTAGGCTCAAGCATCAGGTCCATCATGAGTTCTGAGACGCCTCTAAGATCTGCCGCTTCTGCAAGAACACCTTCCACCCAACCAATGATAGGAATCTTCCCTTTAACCTGACTTTTAAATAACTCGATGGCTCTTACCCTATCAAGCATCCGCTCACTACTTAATGGATCAATGACTTTTAACTGCTTAATCATACTAAGATCAGCTATCAGATTTTCTTCGCAGTAAGGCACGTCATTGTCTGGTAATATCACTTTCGCACCAAACCCTGCCGCTTCACGCATTGGGTCACTGATTGCTGAAACTGTATCTATCCCAAACACCTCTGCTGAAACTAACTTACTTTCAACAAGTCTTTTATAATCCGTGCAAAATGTCTTATACGAGATGTCCACTTGCTTGGCAGCAAATGCCATAACCAGATTCATATTCGGTATCTTATCTACCGGCTTTCCTTCCAATCGGTTCATAACTCTTTCATAGGATGTCATCGGTTTGTTCATCTTGTACCTCCATTATTCATATTATTTAAGTAGCCAAATGCCTCTTCCATGTCAAAGGCTCTATGTGCCTCGTCTAACCTATTTTGATTCATATCTTGTCTTCTGCTCTGAGCAGATCTAAGTTCCCTTGAAGTCATCTGATAATCTTGCTTTAGCCGTTTATTAAGATATTTTATATCTGAAAAACCACACTGTTCAGCTATATCTATAATCTTGTCAGAAGTGGTTTCAATAAGTTCAATGGCATGTGCCAATCTCACCTGGGTGACAAAATCCTGAAAACTAATGCCCAATCTGTCTTTAATAAAATGAGACATATGAAACCTACTGATGAAATGTAAGTCCGCAATGTCCTGCAACAATATCCTCTCACTATAATGTTCATTCACATAGGTGATGACAGACTTCAACCGGTCAAAATCCTGCTGCTTTTGATTGGATTGGTTGTTGCTAAGGACATGATTTGGTATCGACGCCATCATATCAGCAAACAGTTGGTATAGGTTGCTCATGGCCATCATGGTGCCAGTTATGCTGTTTTGTGAGTGTTCTAGCATAAGGGCTACTAATACCCGCCGCAAAGTAGATGCAAGTTCAGTTTCAGACTGGATATGCTGTTTCAAAAAGCATCTATGATTCATGTCTTTCGCCACTTGAATCAGTGCCTGAACATCGACTTGAAGTCCCAATATGATATTCTCTTCATCTGTGTGCTTTAGACTATGAATCTCAAAGGGATTGGTGATATACATATCACCCTTTTTCAAGATGACCGATTGATCATTCACTTGTATCACTACAGAGCCCTTAAGGATTAACATAATCTCAAAATCAGCATGCCAATGATAACCCCTCATATCAATACTAACGAAATATGCTTTATATGGTACACCTGCTGCGTGCTTCACAAATTCATATTCAAATTCCATACTAACCACCTACCTTTATCTCTTATATTCATAGCCCCGTAACTGGTTAAATACATACCTTATTATCTGGCTATAATCTTATATTCATCATATCATATTACATATCAGGCAGGTATTAGTTTGTTATCTAATCTCATTATACAGGATAACAATATGATTTACTTTGGGTTTTTTGCTGAATTTTGCATGACAATCTTGCTGTTTTGTGTTCGAATCAAGAAAAGTGTGTGTCTCATATGGTCATTTATCAA
>JAQICP010000032.1 GCA_027858555.1 Vallitaleaceae bacterium | reverse complement strand
ATATTTTCCTGTGCTACCGTATTAAGTTTTGCATTTTGTTCACTGATTTCTCCAAATACTTTTCCAATCGTGCTTTCAAGTCGTTTTGCTAGAAAACCAATAATCGGCATAACCGCTATAACGAATAAAGATAATTTCAGACTGATGCTAATCATCATTATCGTTGCAACTGTAAAATATATGCACATCTCAACAACTAACATGAGACCAAAACTAACACCATACCATATTTTTTCAGGATCTTCTTTGACTCTAGACATCAATTCGCCAGTCGTTCTTTTCACAAAAAAATTCTCTGACAATTTCTGTATATGATCAAATAAGTCCTGTCGCATATCTCTCGTTACATTAAACCCACCAAGGTCAAACATTAATTCTCTAATATAGCCGAATATGGCACGTCCGAGTGTAATCAGTAATATGCCTGTTATGAGTGATCTAAAGACCGTTAGGTCTCTAGCAATTACCACTTCGTCTATAATACGACCCATGATGACTGGATTTTGAAAATCCAATGCTATCGAAAGCGCCAATAGCACAGTACCTATGGTATACATGTACCAATATTTTTTTGCATATTTTAACAATCTCTTCATTTTCTTGCCTCCGAGTATTATTATACCCCTATTTATAGTGCCGATTCATGACTTATATATACCTACCTAATCATATTGCGCATAAAAAAAAGCCATAGATTATAATAATCCATGGCTTTAAAATATTTTACTCGTGACTTACCAAAACCAATTGGAGGACTATTAAACGATTAGTATATATTAAGTTATGTACATTATATGTGTTATTATCTACTGTATTATTAAATCGCATTATATATCCTCCTTTCATGGTTTAATTCTTATATGACTATACCATAATCATTCAGGCTGTTCAACCCTGCTTGAGGTGTAAAAACAGTTAGAATTATTTTATACCTTTTAGTATCATCTGGTGCATTAGCGAATATTAATTACTATTCTGCTGGTACTTGGTCTGCACTCATAGTTTCACCTTTAACATAGACTGCATTCCAGATACCTTGATTAATCTGAATCTTGTATTCTTCAGTCCATGCTTTATATTGTTCTTCAAATAACACTTGAGATTGTGTTTCTTTTGCATCATTCGTGATTTTTGTCACATAAGCTTCCATTGTTGCTATATCTTCTTCATTTGGTGGAATGCCTGTTTCTTCAAGTTTGATTATATGATAACCGTATTCTGTCTCAACGATACCGCTAATCTCACCTATCTCAAGTCCTAGGGCCGCTTCTTCAAAAGGAGGTGTCATCTGACCTAAAGTGAATGTATACTCACCTTCTGTATCTTTTGAACCTGGATCGTCTGAATATTCTTTTACCAATTCAACAAAATCTTCACCATTAGCTAAACGATCTTGAACTTCAAGAATTCTATCGTAAGCTGCTGCCATGCCTGCTTCATCAAGAGGGTCGCCATTCTCATCAAGCGTATACACTAATATATGCTTTGCTCTCATCTTAATGCCAGCTTCTTCCATACCTTTTTGTCTAATTAATGCAAAATATGGATCTTCTTCTTCATACGCAACTAAATCCGCTTCTAAACGCGTTTCATCAATTGGTGTGTTTAGAGCATAAGCCTCCATCAACTCGCCACGTAATGCATATTCAATAAATACTTCTTCAAATAATTCAGCTGAAAATTTGTATTTTTCGATTTCTTCTTGGCTTATTGCTTCGAAATATGAAAGAGCATCTGCCTTTAGTGATGCTTCTATTTCAGGATCCAAAGTTATGCCTTCTTTTTCTGCTACTAAAGCACATAGATTAACAACAACTGCTGTATCTAATGCATCTTTTTTTAAGCTATCGCCTAATGTGACGCCTTCT
Organism: Vallitaleaceae bacterium; assembly: GCA_027858555.1. GTDB lineage: Bacteria > Bacillota > Clostridia > Lachnospirales > Vallitaleaceae > JAQICP01. Next base: position 25,719 of record JAQICP010000032.1, on the reverse strand, counting down.
GAAACAGGTTGAAGCAAAATGTCTTCACCATAGTCGCTCTCGTATTGTGCTTGTAGATTATAAACGTAAAAAAACACTTCTTCGATGGGTACTTCTACTTCACCATCATTAATCAGGATAACTGGAGATTCTTTTTTGCACCCAGCTAATAATCCTACTATCAGTAATAAAACTATTACTATTGTTCCAAACTTTCTCATTGTATTCTCCTTTAAACGAATTCCCCTTTTTCTTCACCATTCATCGTACTTGTACATGTACAATTACTTCAGCTTCTCCATTTTAATATATATGCCTTATAAAAGCAAGAACTACAGAACCTACTCAATTAACAACATGTATTAACCTATCAGGTCTAGGTACTTAAAAAGAGCACCTCAAAACGCAGATACCATGTCTAACGTTTCGGGTGCTCTGCCTAAAAGCAGTACGCCATAATTAATAGGCAAATTCATTTGGTAACTTATGTATATGGTTCTCTTGTTCGTTTTTTCTATTAAGTACTAACACATCATAAGCCATACTCACATTGCTAATATAGCTAATTATGTCTTTTTCTAATAACTGTTGTATTTTGCTTCTCATTGATTCTCCAAGTATAACCCGTGTAATTCCCATCTCTTCAATAAAATCTACAATCCGAACAGGTATGTCTTCGTCACAGATAAAATGAACCTGCCCACCTTGTTCCTTACCATAGGTGAATAGGTCTTCTAGTAACGCAATCGCTTGTGGATTGGAAAAAATCGAAGTTCCAGATTCAATATGCACTATATGAAGTTCACAATTGTTTTGTTGTGTTAACTGAACAGCTTTATCAATAAGTCGAATAGAGTTTTCTTGAATGGTTATACACACAAGCACTTTTTCATTTTTCATGTTACACCCCTTTTCTTAAAAAGGTTTACATTAGCATTCTGCCACTATAATATATAAACATGTCAGTCTCAAACAAGAAGTCATACACAAGAAATATGTTAAAGTAGCTGGTAATCATTGGACAAGTTAATGGCTGCCTGCTTTCAGCATTTAATGGTTTCTCGTTGAATCAATATTCTTCAGTTTCCTAATCAGTACTAATGTGATGTTTTTTATTACAGAAGCTCTATTTAAATTATAAATCTTTTCAGGACACGCTTCAATGGTATTTCTATACTACCTATACAAGGTTTAATAGCCTTAATTGAATATGGTCAGGTTAACGCCCAACTCTTTTTGAAGCACCTGGGCCTCTTTTAACAACTGTATGTTTGGCTGACTATTTTTTATCGCTCTGATCATAATGTTTTTAGGGGTGTGCGCCATATCCACAAACTCTAGTAATTGCACCCGATAGCCCATGGCTTCCAACCATTTACTTCGAAACGCATCTGTCATAAGCGCTGATACACGTTCTTTAATAATGCCGTGTTCTATGAGGCCATAAAAGTTATCTTTCCCAATCTGCTGGTTAAATTCTGCGTGGCAGCATGGTACGCTCATAATCACTTTTGCATCCCATAGGACTGCTTTTTTCAGCGCTGCATCCGTAGCTGTATTACAGGCATGTAGTGAAATAACCATACTAATAGGTTCTTCTGTGACATAATCATTAATATCACCAACCTTGAAGCTCAAATCTGCGTAGCCCAGTTGATCTTTTAATAGATTGCAATCTGCTATTACCTCAGCCTTTAAGTCAAGCCCTGTTATCTTCACTTGACGTTTTTTAATATAAACCAAGTAGTGATATAGGGCAAATGTCAGATAGGACTTGCCACTACCAAAGTCAATAATATGCAGTGTTCTGTTACTTGAAGTATCACTGTCATCCTGTGTACCGGTTTCATCAAAGTTAGTGATGATATCATCAATCATCTCAACAAACCGATTGATTTGTTTGAATTTATTATACTTTTTATCAACTACTTTACCAGAACTTGTCATGACACCAAGTGCAATTAAAAACGGTATCGGTGTTCCCGCTTCAAGTATGTATTGCTTTTTTTGATTGTGTGCCATGGTTGCCACTTGTTTTGTCGGGGGTGCTGTTTTTACCATGATCTCCCCACGTTTATTAACAAGTACATGATAGTCGTGCTTTTTAGTAAATATATCAAGCTGTTTAAAAGACGATTCCACCATGATTTTTTGCACAGAATGTAACAAGCCATCACTTGTGACATTCTCATGGAAGGCTTGCTTTTCAGTAAATGTTTCTATTTGATACATCATCTGGTTATTGATTAGAACGGGTCGAATCACAGCCTTTTTAATTGGTTGTGTCTTCAACCTGGGATTACTCAGAATCCACCAGATAATATCTTGGTCAATTATTTTATAATACAGTTCATCAATAGTCATATATACTTCCAATCTGATCTGCGTCCACGATAATATAGCCGATAGCCTTTATAGTTATAACCTTTCACGGTCAATCCTCACATGGGTAAGTCTACTGTGTGGTGTCGTGCAACACTTCCATAGCTCTTGATAACAACTGGGCACATTGAACCCTAGTAGCATTAGCTTTAGGTGTATATGGATAATAAAATGCATCACTAGGTAAGATGATGCCCGCTTCAACTAATGAAACAAAGTAATCACTACTCCAATCTTCTGTTACTGTATATGGGTAGTGATGGTCATCTTCATAAAATGTGAAGGTATAATCAATGACCTTAAGCACCTCACTAATGGTAATCTTTCCAGTTGGCATGAATAGACCAGATGTATAACCTGAAAGGATGCCTTTTTCTGATAAAGTCATCACATACTTTTTAGACCAGTGATCATTAGTTAGATCCGGATAAGTAGAGCTTAAGTTATCTTGTAATGTATAATCTGCAGCAAGTGCCATCATTTTAGCAAACTCACTTCGTTGTACAGGGTTACTCGGTCTAAAATCACCTTCTGTATAGCCATTGATGACATTTTGATAATATAGGTTTAATATGCTTTCATAGCCTACTGACGATACACTAATATCTGTAAAAACCGGTTTAACACTACCTTGTTCAACTAACTTGATTTTCATCGGAAAATTGTAGCTATCACCTTCAATAACCCTCTTATTCCAACCAGTTGGCAGACTGGTACCTGTCTTGTACTCAATGACCAAGGTACCTTTTTCCTCAGCCCAACTAACAATCTGTATGTTTTTCAAGTTAGAGCCATCCGACCATCTAAGTTCAACCAAGGCGCTGGTCTCTGACAATACTGTCACGTCACAAACAATATAACTTGCTGCAACACTATTAAGATTCATACTAAATACCATTATTATAATAAGTATTGATGTTACTATTTTTCTCATAAACTATATCCTCACATCATTTTTTCTGCAAGTGCCCATACTTTAAATAATTCACCGTATGTAATGCTGCTTTTAGCTCTAACTGTTTTAACGTCTGAAATGAAACCTAGGGTAACCGCTTTTGCTAAATTCACCCCATAGGCACTACTGACACCATTACTGACAAGCGCATTAATATTACTCTGTGTATATGACACTACTTCATCATGCTTGATTTCATAGGCACGCACTAACATACTGATGGCTTCTTCTCTAGTAATCGTTGTTTTCGTCTTCGATGCGTTAGTCTTTATGTTCGATTGCTGTAATATGCTAATGGTATTATTGGTTACATATGCAGTAATATCAATGTTTGAATCATTCATGACCATACCATAAGTAATCTGAATCATACTCGTTTCTGTCACATACATACTCGGACTATATGGGTTTAAATTGTCAATGTTATACGCTCCAAATATGGCTTTTCGATATGGTTCTGACCAATGGGCCTGAACACTGACAGGGACAACATTGATTTGATTGCCTTCTACCACATAAGCGCCATAGGTACCTATTCTAGCGGTTTCAAAAATCATCGCACTATTATACTTATCAAATGTACTATTAACTTGTACCCAGGCATTTTTATAATCCTGTACATATACTTTTGATGTTTGATTATACATGTCGTAACGGTTATTAGTCTTAAGGTTCAACTTCATATTCTTATCAGAGTAATTCAAAGAAGTATTCGTCTTCATACTCTTAACATTAATAGACAGATCTTGCTGGCCAGCTACTGAAGTTAATCCAGCAGTAGGCATAGTTGTCTCTTTCACGCCAACCGTTTTGATAATAATCTCCACCATAGGATCAACGCCGTATTGTCTCACTTGATTTTCCAGTTCTGATTTTATCGCTTGGTAAGGTAGTTCTAAAATCATGTCACCGGCATCTATTAACAAGCCCACTTTATAGTCATTAAGTGCATTCATAATACTGTATGGAATCTGAATAATCCGTTCACTTACAGGTTTGTTATCAAGGGATGAAATATCGATTTCATACATGTATATGTTCTGTTCAATCAAACTGGTGATTAACCTTTGATCCACATTATTATCACCTACTGAGTCATCTCTGAAACGATAAACCAACGTATCAGAATCCTCATTATAGATAATTTCATAATCATCTTCTGGTAGTATCTCCAGTGCAGGATCGTAAACACCGTCATACTCATCATTCGTAGGCACAGTAATGATCTTAATTACTGGTGTATAGCCAAGTGAATCCTTAATAATTAATTGACCTTCCTCAGAACCGGTTATGGTTATTCTGGTTTTTACGCGAATATAGTACGGTCTGTTTTGAATAAGATTATTCACTTTAATCAGATTCTTAGCCAATATCTCCACATCTTCAGGCGATATATCTGCCACACCACCAGTACTCTCCACGTAGATTGGATCTATAAACCGCTCATTATCCGAAATTTCTATAATATAGGAGTATACTTTACTAACTTTACTAGAATTGGTATCTTCAAGATCCATAAGCCTTTGATCTTCTACATCAATGATCCATTCAATACCAAAATAATCATCTCCAATAGGGGATAGATAACCGTGTGCCAACATATTTTCTTCAGATGCAATACCAAGACCTTTAGGTGGATTTGGTGTTGCAACTTCTCTTGTCCGTCCAAGTATTGCGTTGCTCCAATGAGAATACACTTCAGTGACTGGTTGGTAGGCTCTAATCCAGAAATAGTAATCTGATTCAGGGAACAAATCCTCAATTGTCACTTCATAGTATTCGCCACTTACTGGATAAGCTGGGTCAAGAACGGAAGCAGGCAAAGACCATTCAACTTTGGTTGCCAAAGCAATGTTCTCGTTTTCAGAATACATAATCTCATATTGAAAATCTTCATTATATTGCCACATAACACTCATGCTTGTATCGGTGCTATTACTGACATACAGATTAGGGACAATTGGATCTGGCACTACAACGACTGTTTCAGGTTCTGTTGATACAATAATCGGTGTAGGATAATGAGCTAAAAGCTCTTCACCAGTATATAATAATCGATATGGATATATCATAAATAAATAGCTTGTATTAGGTAATAAGCCATTCTCTCTATAGCTCAAACTATCCAAACTAGCGTTAGTTTGAGGATTTATTTCAATCCACTGAATAGGACTGCTACCATTTTTATCTGCTGTAATCAACTCTTGATAATAATCACTAAAAGTATACCCCGCTCCACCAGCTTCAATTGCTGCTTGAACATCAGCATAAGGAATCTTATTGAAATAATACCTGACATCGGATTGACCGAAATCATCAGCCCCAAGATCTACTTCTCTAGACATAATCGTCATAGGATACCCAATGGTTGTGAGGTAATCTTCAAGCCGCTGTGTTTCTGATATACCCTCATAGACAGGGAAATACTCAGCGCCATTAACATAATAATCTGTCACTGTCCCATTATCTTGAACCCATACCTGATGGCGCCATACGGCCAGGGTAGAACCTACGGCTGCATCAGGTGATATGACCTCAGACCATTTTTCTTTCCATGTAATGGTAACACCAGTTTCAGTTGTAAACTCATCTGCAACTGCAAGCGGTGGCTTAGCTATAGTTGGCGGCTCAAATGCATCACCATCATAACCGTAATATAACGTCGCAATATTAGGTTCTGATATCAATGTTTGATTCGCGTTAATCTTCTTAGCAACTATTTTTATATAATATACTTGGTTAGGATCAAGGGGCAATAATGTGCCTGTTTCTTCATCATAATAGGTCGTTAGCATTTGACTAAAACCAATAGTTTTATTAGCTTCAGTAATGATATTATTAGGCGTGCTGGCGCCATAGCGCTTCTCAACTATAACTGGTGTGGCATAATTGAGAGCATCTAACGATTCAGTGACCCATATGTCATAGTAAACATTACTATCATAGATATAACTACCATATGAAGTAGAATCAGGATCAACATCTATTCTCTGAAAAGCACCCCATGCCAAATTAATACCATTTTGTGCTTCCACAATATGATAGGTGATGTTTTTTGAAAGTAAACTGCTTAAACTGTCAGTATATGTATCACCAGGTACCAAATATTCATCTGCTATTTTTATTCTAATATCAGGTAAGGATAGTCCCGATGCTAATAAATCATCAAGAATAGCCTGTGAAAAGAACTTTGGTATAGGTGGACTTGTAGGCGTTATCATAATATCCGCAGGTATATAGGTTACCAGATTGGACTCCGGTTCAATTGGTGGCTTAGATTGCTCATCAACTGCTCGATAAACAAACTTAATCTGGTACTGTACCTCTTGACTGGGCTTTGGCACCTTATAATACCCAATAACGGCTGAATCACCATCAAATATGACAATATTACTGCTCTGACCATCCACATACTGTAACAGGGTTGCCTGGACCAAAGCATACTCATCACGAGCTTGCCCAACTTTAAAGGAACCCGGTACTTGCCATTCCAACCTGACATAATCCCCTTCTTCGTAAAGTGATAATTCTACATTAGTTGAAGTACTTCTAATATATGGATAATTACGATTTCTCATAACGGACTCGGCATTATATGTTTCTACTGTTGGCTCTACCATGACAGAGTATACCTGACCTGGATAGATGTTTTGAGTAACGGTATAGCTGAGTTTATTACGATTTTCAACAGGGTCAAAAAACGAGCTTACACCCGTACTGGTTGATTTGAGTCCGGTTATACCACCCTCTTTATTGTCGATTAAATCTTGAACTGGTCTTGATGTATAATCACCAATCGCATAGATAATCCGGTATTCAAAATTCTCAACACCAAGATCGTCCCATATGATTGTGATGGATTCTTCCGTACTGATAAAGGCCACATTCAAATCCGTTATAGCATAAGAATCCTGGGGAATACCACTTTCAGGCGCTAAGACATATGCTGTACCTAATTCATTAATGTGATAATGATAAGGTCTAACTTCAACGTTATATAGAGATCCTGTATCAAGGTTCATTTTTTCATGTATCTCAATCAATTGATCGTTAAATTCTGTTGATCCGCCGTTAATACGAATTGTCTTTTTAGCACCTGTTGTAAGGTTATTGACTACAACATCATAATAAGATGGGTCATGAACCGTTACCTCATCAGGATTACCCTCCCAATTAAGCGGATTCACCCAGCTCATGGTCATAGTTGGTCTAATAATAGACTCCCCTGTTACCACATTTTGACCTTCAACAAAATATACTTCATTGATAATAACTTTATCAACTGGAATCTGAAAATTGGCATATACTGCAGAGTCCAATATCGAGATGGTAAAGATGATAAAAATAAGTAATGCGCTAATCCTTCTTTTCATTGTTCTACCTCCTATTAGTATAATCCTTTTTCAATCCTTGTTAATAGTTCTATCAATTGTTTCATTGTCGTTACTTGTGTTGGTAATACCCTACCACTATTCAACTGGAATATACCTAAGTTCGCACCCTTTAATATGGTTGTTCGATAAGCACTATTTATTAGGCTCGAATCTTCAATCATATTATAATCATGTATCTGTACTGAACTTAGATTAATGCCATGCCTACTGGCAAATACTTGTGTGTATAAATATAGTAGCTCCTCATTTTTAATCGAAGTGTACAGATTACCACTGGTCACTGTAATACCCTTATTCTTCAAGAAATTACTATCATCGTATCCAACCGTAGCATTTAATAATCTGGCATAGGATGAAACGACTTGATACCTTTGTATTGGTAGACTGAGATTTGATAATTCTGCCACTGTAAATATTTCAGTCAAGTCATATTTATTGATTATGCCAATTGATTCCAAACTATAAAAGTTACCTAAGGTTGCCGAATTACTGTCCCTTGTGGCCAATATATAGGACGTTAAATCTTTACTTTGAATAAAGTAATTATTAGCGTAAAATGTGGTTGCTATCTTCTCCCATATACCACTCTTTTTGTAATAACCTTCTTGATCGATAGGTTGATTATATGTAGCCAATTGAATATATAGGTTTTTCGCAGTCTGAGTAATGGTACGAAAATCCTTACTTAGATGATTACTCATAATAAGTCCTGCCGCTGTGTAATGTTCTGTCTGAACTAGAACGATTTCATCTTGTACGATTTTCAGTAAGTTGCTTTCGTTGATGCCTTTCTCTAATTCAGTCATTAATTTTAGTTTGAGGTCATTCCTGTGACTATCAATTAAGCTTGTGAGTGACTCAACCATCAATTCATCTATATTGAATTCTTTCATATTAGAGACATAAACACTCAGTTTGACACTAACAACATCTGATGCTGTCGTTTTTAGATTAACTTGATTGTTATATAGACCAACTGTCACGACTAATTTGACGTAATAATCAACATTAGTGGTATTATATGTCTTTATTTCAGCCAATACTTCTTTAATGGCGGGGGTTAATGTTTCGCTTATGGAATATGGTCTAATATCAATCTCATGATTATTAGGCGATATCGATACAGTGGCATTATTAGTATTTGCCGTTTTGAAGAAACTTGCAGGCAAATAATAAGTATAGGTCTTTTGATTGTTTGATAGGTTGCTAACTAATAATTCGTAATAATCGTTGCGGCTTTGTACTAAGGAACCAGAACCATAATCATCACGATATTTTACGATTGCCTCATTATTCTTGACATTAAGTATGAAATAATCTTGTTGCACTAGCAAACTAGCCTTTCGATCATAATCTTCTAAATATTTGTTATATATAAATTCTTTCTCATATTCTGCTTGATCAAATTCTGTTCTAATAATGATTCTAGGTGAAAAAGGCGATCTGGAATAACTAAGCGTGCCGTCTGGCAATTCATCTTGTTCCTTGGTCCTGTCCTCTATTCTAACCTTAATACTATAAGCACTGCCTGGTTTTAAATTCTCTATGCGATAATACATGCGCGTATATCCAGACGAACCAACGCCTTGTCCTAAATAGGTATATGGATAGGTGGTCATGGTATAGTCTGCATCACCTTCACCTTTAACATAGATCTCCATGATATAATCATTTGTAAGATCAGCATTTGGTGGAATAGGCGCATCGAATCTAATAATACTCTGTGTTTTTTCATTCATTGTATACCCAGAATCATACACCGCTGTAAGATTAACTGGTGCTTGAACTGGTGATGTTGTGAGTGAATCATAGACCCATGATGAGCTGGCATTAACAGCGCCCTCAAAAGTATTAATAGTTCTAACATAGTAATAATAGACTTTATTTGGCGTGTTTACATTATCAAGCATTTCCACATGTTGATTGGTAACCATTGCCGTACCTGGGGCTGCAGGAACCCATATATCTAGGGTATCATCATATTTTACAAGTATAAGCTGTCCTTCTTCAACGGTTAATCGCCATATCTCTTTATTGGTACTCACAAGTAATGGGTCACTATACACTTCTTCAAGTCTTAATTCTCTAGATGATAACGTTGATGGTAAAGTAGAGCCTTCAAGGCTCATAATTTCAAATCCATATTGATCTTCAGCAAATGTTATTTCATCAGGAAAATCCCATGATAGAGCGGCACTTATAAAGTTTTCATCAGCAAAATCTGCAACTAGATTTTCCACAGATAATGGTTTAACCTCACCTTCATTAGGATCCGTTGGAATAATCGGTGTTGTTGTACTTAGTATATTCGATGGATCAGAAGATTTATATGTCGTGACACTTGATTGATCTATTATACTTAGTCTGGTTATGACACGAAGGTAATAATTGGTGTTTTGATCAAGCCCCAATAAATTAACAGCTAATGCCAAATTCACACTAGGCTCTGTCGTAACAGTAAAGACCTTAACATCGCCATTTCTCAGATCTTCTAAATCTGCCAAATCATCTGAATCTAAAGGATCTAGTAATATCTCATTAATTGAATCAAATGCCAATGTGTCATAGACAGCAGTTGTAGGGTTGATTCCTAATAATGCAGATTGATCTTGTGAAATATACACATCATAATTCACATTAGTTATACTCTTTCCAAGTGGTTGAAGCATATGTACCCCATATGCATCTTCTGCAACTGTATGCCATTCTGCTGTGATGCCAACCGGATCATCTTGCACGGTGCCATAAATAGGTGAATAACTCATGCCTTCAACAATCGGTATCTTATATTCCAATAAACTGAGCGACAAGCTAATCGGTATAGAATTATAACTGATACCAATCATATCATCAATCTCTGTAATTGCTCTAATCCTAAGATAGTTAACACCGGGATATTCAAAATCATACGATTCTCCAGAATCCGTAACAGTATACTCATTATTAACATCATCCGCATTCGTATCTAAAATATGTACCCGTTGTCCTTCCTCACATATAACAAGTTTATCCATTCTAAAAGTCTGATCAATTACATTGTAGCCATCAATAAAATTGAGTGCATCTGATGGCGTAGGTGTATTAGGTTCAGGTACACCAGTATGATATCTCATTTTAATCTCGTCATTTACGTCCAGATATAATTCAATAACCTTAATAACCTGAAATGGATTATCAGTTGTATCTTCGGGCACCTCATTAATCATCAGTTCATAAAATATATGATCATTATCTGAATTAAGATCAGCATTTGCAAATATGGTATCAAGCTCGCCTGTTGTTTTATTATCTGGCGCTTTCCAAGCCATATCAAACTGAACCTTCGCTAAATCTATCCCGTCTTCGTCAGAAGGTATAACAAAAAGGTTAGATATATAATCGATTTTCGGTGTCGTAGGCGGTACATTATTATCATTCTCAGCAATATAATTTAGCACTTGAGATGCCATGTCTGTACCGGCAAAATTAACTATGATTTGATAGACATCTTGACTGCTTTCTTTATTAAAAGGTACCGGGATGAATATATTGACCCCATCTGTTGTTGTTCCATCGTGAAAATGTTGTACCCATAAATCAGACTCTGGATCAAGAGGATCTTTCTTAACTTTTGAATAAAGTATTTCGTACTCAATTTCATCTTCAGTTCCAACATTATACGGTGTTATATCTAGATAAGCTTCCGTCATATTAGCACGACGCAAGGCGTATTCCATATAAGTGTATGCAAATTTATTAATTGGTAGGTATGAATTAAATTGATAGGTATCGTAAGTCGGGGGATCAGCTTCAACTTGAATGCCCAGTCCCACATCGTAGATACTAGAACTGTTTAGATTACTCCACTGTATATAATTTTCAGGATTAGCGAGGTCTGTTTTATCTTTTACAATACTGATTTTATATTCAAAATTATTATACGAGTAGACGACCTCAGGATTAACATTCCCTGCTAAAGGTATGTCAAGAATGGTTTTATCGCCCGTATCTGTAGCATTATTCAACTCAAAATTAAAATCCAGATAGTCATTGGTGGCAATATCTTCAAAATCAATAATCGCAGTTAAACCTGTTAAATCAGTTTCAGTATACTTAAAGAACCAATCATCGGTATCTAATGTCTTAGGTTGTTTAAAGGTTAGTTCTAAACCCGGAACGGAACCTGGCTTATCACCATCTGGGTATTCTAATAGACCCATATCTTTATTAGCTATGGCTGTATCGGGAACAATATGGGTTGGTTGTACATCAAAAGCTTCCAAGCCTTTTAAAATATTTAGATCCGTAACGCCAAGACTTGGGTTTGTAAATGAAACAGGCACTATTTTACCACCTGTGTACCCTGTTAATAGATAATAGACTCTATTTGTTTGAAAATCCCATCTTATAATGACCCGCTTGTTATTGATCTCAAAGGCTACACCTGGGTAACGAATGCCGGCAGACTTCTTAATATTAAAAATCAAGGCATCATCCCCATACATATCTGTTCCAACGGTTTTATCTTCTATATATTCCCATGTTGGAATTTCAAGACTATAATTCATCTCAAGATAAGACAAATCAACTAATTCCTGAGTAATATTATGTGTTGCAGGGAGCACATCTGCCTCATCAATTTTATATTGAATATCAACTTGATCGAATTTTTGTATAAAAGTAACAGTTGTTCTTCTACCATCTTCTAAGAAATACTCTAATGTATAGGTGCCTGTATCAATCAAATCCATTCTAAGTAGGATATCATCATCGCCGGCTTTATTACTAACTATATCAAGGCCTACATCTAAAGTATCATTTTTTACCCAGGTGACCGTTTCATTAGCACCATATATATTTTGTATAAACGGATTTCCTTGGTTGATTATTGAAAAGATCAATGTGATTACTATTATAATACTTAGTTTTCTCTTCAATGTACTGCCTCCTATCATTATTAATGTTAGTATTAGAACAAAGTGTACTTCCAGTACACGTTTTATCCCTCGGGAGAATTGTTTACAATGGGAAGTCCCGTGTTTAATGGGAACTTTCCTATTGAATAAACAATATACGTCTTATTACTTATCGGCATAAAGATACACAAAGCTTATCGAATTTATAAAAAAATTACAATATTAACAGAATCGTCACACTTTATGACGGCGTAATAATATATACCCCCTCTGAGGGTGCTTTTCACAAAATTGTTCTTCAACAGGAAAGTTCCTATGGAGCACTTTCCTACTGAAGAATAAAGCGTACCTCCAGTACGCGTTTTATCCCACCGTATCTCTTTCTTTACAGGATAAATTGTTCTCATGGAAAGTTCCTATGGAGCACTTTCCTACTGCAATAAAAAACAGACCATTCAATCGAATGGTCTGTTTTTTATTATCTGTTGTTTTCATCAAGGTCGCTATGATACTCAGCAACCTCAATTCTTACTAAAGCTCTTGTCAACGAAGCTTTTGCTTTGAGCATTTGCATCTCTTCCATGAGTAAATCCTTCTCAGTAAGTTGCTGCTCTGCTCTGATTTTTGCTTCTCTTGCTCTTACTAGATCTAATTCATCTGGCCATTCAGCCGCATCGGTAATAATGGTGACTTGATCTGACGTGATTTCTGCAAAACCACCGTGTAGTACAGCTGTTTTTTCCTTTTCATCAGATTTCTGTATGATTGCCATACCACTTGTTAACCCAGTGGTTAATGGGATATGGCCTTTTAGTACACCTATTTCACCTTCTGTTGTTTTGAATATGACCATCTCAATATCATCATCATAGAAGTTTCGATTAGCGGTTACTATCTTTAACTTAAAAGTATCACTCATAATCGACCACCTTCTAAACCCGACTTAAAACATCATCAATATTACCGGCCATCATGAATAACCCTTCTGTTATGTCATCATGCTTGCCTTCAAGTATCTCTTTAAATCCTTGAATAGTGTCGCTAAGAGGTACATATTGACCTGTCTTGCCAGTAAAGTTTTCTGCAACAAAGAACGGTTGAGATAAAAATCTTTGTATCTTTCTTGCTCTAGTTACAATAATCTTATCTTGATCTGATAACTCATCCATACCAAGTATTGCAATGATATCTTGTAATTCTTTATATCTTTGCAGTATTTCCTGAACGCCACGTGCAACTTTATAATGTTCATCTCCAACAATCATCGGGTCGAGCAATCTTGAACTCGAATCCAGTGGGTCAACAGCAGGATATATACCTTGCTCAACGATTGCTCTTGATAATACTGTTGTTGCATCAAGATGGGCAAATGTAGTCGCAGGTGCAGGGTCAGTCAAGTCATCTGCAGGCACATATACAGCTTGAACAGATGTGATTGATCCCTTATTAGTTGTTGTAATACGTTCTTGTAGCATACCCATTTCAGTAGCAAGTGTTGGTTGGTATCCAACAGCACTAGGTACACGACCAAGCAAAGCTGATACTTCAGAACCCGCTTGTGTAAATCTGTATATATTATCAATGAATAATAGTACGTCTTTTCCACCTTCATCACGGAAATATTCTGCTATAGTAAGACCGGTAAGTCCAACTCGCATTCTAGCTCCCGGTGGCTCGTTCATTTGACCAAACACCATGGTTGTTTTATCAATAACACCTGACTCTGTCATCTCATGATACAAGTCGTTACCTTCTCTTGTTCTCTCGCCTACGCCAGTAAACACTGAGAAACCACCATGCTCTGTAGCAATGTTACGGATCAACTCTTGAATCAGTACAGTTTTACCTACGCCTGCACCACCGAATAATCCAATCTTACCACCCTTTTGATAAGGACATAGTAAATCAACTACTTTAATGCCTGTTTCCAATATTTCTGTTTCTGTTGATTGTTGTTCAAAACTAGGTGGTTCCCTATGAATCGACCATCTTTCTGCTTCTGGCGCTGGTTTATTATCAATTGGATCACCTGTAACGTTGAAGATACGACCCAATGTCAATTCTCCAACTGGTACTGTGATTGGTCCACCAGAGTCAACAGCTTCCATCCCTCTTATTAAGCCATCCGTTGTATCCATTGCGATACATCTAACTGTGTCGTCACCAAGATGTTGCGCGACTTCAACTGTCAACGAATCACCACTTTTACGTAATATGGTGATGGCATTATATAAAGATGGTAGTTGTTGCGCACTGAACTTGATATCCAATACGGCGCCGATTATTTGTGTTATTTTCCCTACACTTTGATCCGCCATCTTTTCAACTCCTTTATTTTAAGGCTTCCGCTCCGCCTACAATCTCTGCTAGTTCTTGCGTTATAGATGCTTGTCTAGCTCGATTGTACTGAAGCGTCAAATCATCAATCATATCTGAAGCATTCTTTGTAGCAGATTCCATGGCTGTCATTCTAGCACCATGCTCACTGGCTACAGATTCTCTAAGTGCACCATATATGATACTATTAACATATTTTGGAACAATATGATCCAAAACTTCTTCTTCATTTGGTTCATAATTCATTAATGCCTCAGGATCAGTTGTGTCTTCCATCTCAAAGTCTTCTTCACTAAGTGGTAATACTTTGATCAACATAGGTTCTTGAGCTATTGATGAATTAAACTTTGTATACGCTAAATAGACATTATCTATCTCGTTATCTTTATACATTTTAATAACTTCATCACCAATTTCGGAGGCGTTCTTATAACTTGGATCCTCAACGATATCATGGTAATTTTTTAGAACAGTATACCCTTTTTTCCTTAGTAAATCACTACCTTTACGCCCAACCGCCAATACACTGATGCCTTCTGGATTTGGATCATTCACAAGCACTTGCTTACAGATATTACCATTATAACCACCTGCTAAACCCTTGTTGGAAGTTATCACAATATATGTATTACGACTAGACTGACGTGGTAGTAAATAAGGGTGATTAATACCTGCACTAGTAGATAAGATAGATGCAATAGTTTTATGAATGAGCTCGAAAAACGGTCTTGTTTTTTTAGCTTCTTCTTTTGCTCTTCGCAATTTAGCCGTTGCAACCAATTTCATCGCATTTGTGATTTGTTGGGTGCTAGTGATACTATTTTTTCTACGTTTTATATCTCTCATGGATGCCATGAATTAACACCTCTATTCCTGTGACTATTCTTTTGACTATTCTTTAATCTAATCTTTTAGCCAGTCTCTACTTATCTTTGAAATCTTCAATTGCTTTGGCTATTATCGCATCTAGCTCATCTGTAAGACCAGCTGGTTTAACGATTTCAACGAATATTTCAGGGTACTTGGTATCTATGAATTCGATCAGATCAATCTGGAACTGTTTAATATCTGATACGGCAATATCCATTAAATACTTTTTAGTTACTGCGTATAATATAACAACTTGATGCGCTATAGCCATTGGCTCATATTGGGCTTGTTTTAATACTTCAATAATTCTTTCACCTTGTGCCAAAGTATCTCTCGTATTCTTATCAAGGTCTGAACCGAATTGAGCAAATGCTGCGAGCTCTCTATACTGTGCTAGTTCAACACGAATCGGTCCAGCAATTTTCTTCATTGCCTTAATCTGTGCTGCACCACCTACCCTTGATACAGATAGACCTGGATTAATCGCAGGGCGAATACCAGCATTAAAACTCTCTGTTTCTAAGAAGATCTGACCATCAGTAATAGATATTACATTCGTTGGAATATAAGCTGAAACATCACCTGCTTGAGTTTCTATAATAGGTAGTGCTGTAATTGAACCGCCACCTAACGCATCAGATAATTTTGCTGCTCTTTCTAATAAACGACTATGTAGATAGAATACATCCCCTGGATAAGCTTCTCGTCCTGGTGGTCGACGAAGTAATAGAGACATCGCTCTATAAGCTACCGCGTGTTTTGATAAATCATCATATATAATGAGTACGTCTTTACCTTCATCCATCCAGTTCTCTGCAATTGTAACACCAGCATAAGGTGAGATGTATTGAAGTGGCGCAAGTTCAGATGCTGTAGAAGCTACAATTGTTGTAAAATCCATAGCACCGTGTGATTCTAACTTCTTAACTAAAGTTGCAACTGTTGAAGCTTTTTGACCAATCGCAACGTAGATACATAACATATCCTGTCCTTTTTGATTAATAATGGTGTCTATAGCAACCGCTGTTTTACCTGTTTGTCTATCACCAATAATCAACTCTCTTTGACCACGACCAATCGGTACCATAGAGTCAATTGCTTTCAAGCCTGTTTGTACAGGCGTGTCAACAGATTTTCTTGTGATAACCCCAGGGGCTACCCTTTCAACTGGACGATACTTATCTGTTTCGATAGGGCCTTTACCATCAATTGGTATTCCTAAGGCATTCACAACACGACCTATCAATGCATCACCTACAGGTACTTCTACTACTCGACCCGTGGCTTTAACTATATCACCTTCACTAATACCTATGTCAGCACCCATTAATACTGCCCCAACATTGTCTTGTTCTAGGTTCAGAACCATGCCAAATACTTCACCTGGGAATTCTAACAATTCACCAGCCATAGCATTCTCAAGACCATGAATACGAGCAATTCCATCAGCTACTTGTATAACAGTCCCTACATCAGAGACTTCTAATTCTGTCGTATACCGTTTAATCTGTTCTTTTATAACTGAACTGATTTCTTCTGGCTTTAAATTCATACGAAGGTTACACCGCCTTTCGTTTTAATTTTAATATGATAGCGTAAATGACTATATTTCTACGCTTCAAGTAAAGTTTTGGACATCTGTGCTAATTTACCTTTAATGCTATTATCAATAATTCGATCGCCAATCCGTACTACTAAACCGCCAATCAAAGTCTCATTAATATCATACTCGGTAATCACTGTTTTACCAGTAATCATCTCCAAACGTTGCTTCATCTGATCTTTTTCGCTATCTAGTAATGGATCAGGTGATGTAACATGTGCTGTAACAATATTATTATAGGCATCAAACATAGTTTCACAGTAATCAATAATATCAATTAAATGGCTTTGTCTACCTTTAATAATGGTCAGTACAATCAAACCTAGAACATCGCTAGATATCTTGCCTTTGAAGACTGATTCCATTAATACAATCTTCTCTTCAACAACAATTTTTGGATGATTAACTATCTTGACAAAATCCACTTCTGTATCAAATACATGCTTGATCAAAGCTAAATCACTACTTACGACATCAATCTGATCATTTTCTATAGCAAGCTGATAGATTGCAGTGCCGTATCTTTTAGCTATTAATTCAACCATGTATCTTCACCCATACCTTCAATGGTTTCGGCAACGAGTGCTTTCTTCTTATCTTCATCAATTGCCACAACAACAAATTTGCTTGCCATAATCGTTGCCACTGCAATGATTTCTTTTCGCATATCGTCTTTAGCTTGTTCTTTTTCACGCTGAATCTCAAGACGCGCTCTTGCTAGTATACGCTCAGCTTCTTCTTCAGCCCTCTGAGCTATTTCTCTTTCTTTATCAAGTGCTTTCTTTCTTGAATCTGATAGTATAGCTTCAGCTTCTTTATCTACTTCTCTAAGTTTCATCTCATAAGAAGTCTTTAATTCAACTGCCGATTCCTTGATCTCTGTTGCCTGCTTGATATCTGTTCTGATTTTTTCAGTACGCTTATCTAATATTTGTTTGACTGGCTCAAATAATAAATAACCAAGTAAAATGAATAGGAAAAATGTACTTAACATGACGAATGCTGCATCAATCAATAATGCCATATCTAAGCCAAATAAACGACTATCAGTTGGTTCAATGTTTGACAACAAAGCAAAACTACTTAAACTGCTTAAAATACTAGTCAATGGATTGCCTCCTTTCCAACAAGTCTAATACTTGTACATTATCCACTATTATGTTAAAGGTTTAGCAAATAATAAAATAAGTGCAATTACGAATCCATAAATACCTGTTGTTTCTGCTACTGCAGCACCGAGTAACATTGTACTAATAATTTCTGAACGTGCGCCTGGTTGTCTTCCAACAGCCTCAGCACCTTTACCAGCTGCAAATCCCTGTCCAATACCAGGTCCGATACCTGCGATCATTGCGAGTCCTGCTCCTATTGCTGAGCATCCTAAAATAAATTGTTCACCTGTAACTTGATTCATATACATTTCCTCCTTAGATTAGATAATTATTATTCCATGGCACCTGAAACAAATACCATGCTTAACATTGTAAAGACAAACGCTTGTAACACGCCATCAAATACATCAAAATAGAAATGGAAAAATGCCGGGAAACCTATTTTTACAAAAATAGGTAGTAATTCATAAAACAGACCCATTAATATGGTTCCGCCTATTATATTACCAAATAAACGAAAACTTAATGAAACTGGATTAGCTAATTCACCGACGATATTCAGTGGTGTTAACAACACAATTGGTTCTGTTAAACTTTTAAGATATTTCAATCCGCCTTTAGCTCGTACACCATTCACATGAACCAAAATAAATGTCATTAATCCAAGTGCCAACGGGACTGCATAATTGGCTGTAGGTGGACGAAGTCCAAAAAGACCTGAAAGGTTAGAAAAGATGATGAAAAAGAATAAACCGCCAAAATATGCACTAAACTTTTTACCACGTTCTCCCATAATGCTAAGCGTAAAACTTTCAAATGCTTCAACTATCATTTCAATAAGGTTTTGAAAACCAGTAGGCACTTCGGTAAATTTCTTTGATTTAACTTTAACAACAATTGCTATTGTAATTAGGATTAAAATAACAATCCACATACTGAGCAATGATTGGGTTATAAGTAAATCATATCCACCAATAGAAATCTTAGCTAAAGCCTTATCGGTAAAATCCATAGCTTGTCTCCTTTCTTAAACTTCTTTGTTGCTTATATTTTTACGGTCTAAATAGGGATAGATATACGCAGATGCCTTTGTTGACAGAAGACCAAGAATGGCACCGACTATATGTATCTGATCTATTAAGACCGCTAAAACCATAAAACTAATTGTAATAATGTACCTTACAAAATAATTCACAACCATGTATTTCTGTGCTTCTTTTTCAGGTCTGTTTAATGATTGACCAATTGTATACTTCATATGAATCAAGAGACCAAGTGATACCCCTGCACCAAGCAATGTACCAATTATAAAACTTAGTTTATGGCTGACAATTATTGTTCCAAAAATCAAAACAGGGCATACAAAAATCAGTATCCCCAACATGAGTTGCCTAAGTGTTTTTTTATCTTCGCTCATATTATGGCCTCTTCTTTTTGTCGGTTTTAGCGAACGATTTTGTGATCACGAAAAGATTTCTGAAGGCTACACCTATACCAATAAACATAAAAATTATGAGCAACCATGGTGTTGTTCCTAGTTTCTTATCCAGGAATATACCAAAGAACACACAACCAATGATAGGTACCATCATTGTAATCGCAATTTGGTTTAATAAGCCCAAGGCTTTCAATGTTTCATGACTCTTCTTCATATCTACAACTCCCAAAAACGCTTATTATTATTATACCATTAACGAGTCTTTTGTCTATTCTATTTTGCTAATTCAGCAAAATGCCCACGTATTGTCTTTACGATTCTTTCAGATGCATGGCCATCCCCATAAGGATTCACAGCACCTGACATTTTGTTGTAGACTTCCTCATCCGTTAACAACTCACTGGCCATGTCAAATATCGTCGTCTGATCTGTGCCGGCAAGTTTGAGTGTTCCGGCCTCAACGCCTTCAGGTCTTTCTGTTACATTCCTAAGCACTAATACCGGTTTACCCATTGATGGCACTTCTTCTTGCAAGCCGCCAGAGTCAGTAAGTACTAGGTAGGACCTATTAAGTAAGTTATGCATATCTTCTAAATCAAGTGGCTCTAATAAATGAACCCGTGGGTGATTACCAAGAATGCTACCTGCGATATCTTGTACTAATGGATTCAAATGAACAGCATATACCACTTCTACATCTGTGTGGTTTTCTACTATATTAAGTACAGCCTTGCAAATGTTTTCTAGAGGCTTACCAAGATTTTCACGTCTATGGGCTGTCATTGCAATCACTTTTTTATGTGTATAGTCAATGTGATTGAGCGCTTCAACTGTGAATACATAATTATCATGTATGGAAGTACTGAGAGCATCGATGACCGTATTACCTGTGACATAGATTGCCCCGTCTAAAATGCCTTCGGCTAATAAATGTTGTTTCGCCGTCTCGGTTGGTGCAAAATGAAGGTCTGTTAAACTACCTGTAAGTTTCCGATTCATTTCTTCTGGAAAAGGTTCATACTTGTTAAAAGTACGAAGTCCCGCTTCCACATGGCCAACAGTTACTTGCTGATAATAGGCTGCAAGTGCACCGCAAAAAGTAGTGGAGGTGTCCCCATGAACTAACACAATATCTGGTTTCACTTCTAAAATAACACCTTCAATGCCTTTAAGTGCTCAGGTTGCTATATCAGTTAATGTCTGTTGTTTTTGCATGATATCTAAATCATAATCAGGTGTTATATCAAATACGCGCAACACCTGATCTAACATCTCTCTATGTTGAGAAGTAACACATACGATACTTTCCATATCTTCTGCTTTTTCTATTGCTTTTACTACCGGTCCCATCTTGATTGCTTCGGGTCTGGTCCCAAATATACTTAACACTTTTATGCTCATACACGTCTCCTTACAATTCATCCTTCAATATAATTTATGTATTTCAGTGCTATTATCCCTACTAAAACCTAAGTGAATTATTCTATACTTATAGCCCCTTAGTAATCTACGCTCTTATCACAAAGCATACCACAAATAGACTTCTAAACATAGGGGATACTTGTAAAAAAAAGAAAGTTCAATGGTTGATTAGAACTTTCCTTATCTTTTAAAAAAACGAACTATACTAACGCATTACTAATATTAACGACTATTTTTTAAAGACCTTATCTTTGACAAGTTCCTTAAAATCAATAATATCTGCTTCCCGTGAATCATTCGAAGGATTACCCATGGGATTGCCCACAGAATCACTCGGAGAATTACCCGCAGCATTACCCGCAGCATTACCCGCAGCATTATCAGCAGAATTACCCGCAGATTCATCAAAGATTTCATTAAGTGCAATATCTATTTCGGTGGCGTTTAGTCCATCTGATACCTTCTTTTCAAGCGCTTTCTTTCGCTTAGTAGTCAATGTCATGTCAACAATCCAAAAAACAAGGATGAGCCCGATTATAACACCCGCAAGCAATAAATCATTCATAGAAAGTAATATGCCTGCATTCCCAAGCCCACTGGCAATAACATATAAAAATATGACAGCTCGTTTATGGGAGTATCCTTTATCCACAAGTCTATGATGTAAATGACCCCTATCTGCTTTCATAGGTGATTGGCCTGTTGCAATCCTTCTTATAATGGCAAATGAAGTGTCAAATATTGGTAATCCTAATATGATAATTGGTACTACTAAAGTAATCGCCGTATAACTCTTGATTAAGCCTTCAACAGAAATAACCGCTAATGTGAAGCCTAAAAATGTAGATCCAGTATCACCCATAAATATACTTGCCGGACTAAAGTTATGAGGTAAAAATCCAAGGCAAGCTCCTGCTAGCGCTGCTGTTAGAAGTATGGATAATGGATCTCCATATATAGTGGCAATCAGCATTAGACATATTGAAGCAATGGTTGAAATGCCTGTTGCCAGACCGTCAAGGCCATCCATGAAATTAACGGCATTGGTTATACCAACAATCCATATGACAGTGGCAATCTTATTGATAGATGGACCAAGTTGAATGACACCACCCATAATAAATGGCCAAGTAAGCACATCAATGGTGATACCAGACATGACAACTATAAGTGCCGCTAATATCTGAAAGAACAATTTGATACTTGCTCGTAGGTCATATATATCATCTAAAAATCCTACTAACGTGATCAGTAACCCCGCACCAATGAGCGAAACATAATAACCGATGCTGATTGAATTTTGTATAGTACCAACAATGGAAATACTTATCACAAAACCAGCGACTATAGCTGTCCCACCAGCTAGTGGCATAACTTTTGTATGAGAACTACGTGCTTTAGGCACATCAACTGCGCCTACCTTAATGGCTAACTTTTTGCTAAATGGTGTTGCCACTAAACTAATGACAAATGCAATTAGAAAAGCCAATGCTAAAAAAAGGAATTCATTTATATCTAAATTTTTAAATAGCTCCATTTGCACTCTCCTATAACCATATGCTACCTCTATTTTGTTCCAAACAATCTGTCTCCAGCGTCACCAAGTCCTGGGACGATGTACCCATGATCATTCAATTTTTCATCTAATGCTGCTATGTAGATATCTACATCCGGATGTTCTTTTTGTACTCTTTTTACGCCTTCTGGTGCTGCGATAAGGCACATGAAGTGAATCTTATGACAGCCTTTATCTTTAATGAATTGGATTGCTGCAGATGCAGAACCACCAGTTGCTAGCATAGGATCTAATACAAACAATTCTCTTTCCGCTGCATCTACAGGTAATTTGCAATAATACTCAACAGGATTTAAGCTTTCAGGATCTCTGTATAAACCAACATGTCCCACTTTTGCGGTAGGCACTAGGTTTAACATACCGTCTACCATGCCAAGACCGGCACGTAGGATTGGAACAATACCCAAAGTTTTACCTGACATTTTCTTTACTGTCGTTTTGCAGATGGGTGTTTGTACTTCCACATCTTCTAATTTAAGGTTTCTTGTGGCTTCATAACACATGAGCATTGCGAGTTCTGATACCAATTCTCTAAACTCCTTTGAACCTGTATCCTCTGTTCTTAATATACCTACTTTGTGCTGAATTAATGGGTGATCCATTACATGTACTTTTCCCATGTTAAGCCTCCTCTTCTATTTTATTAACACGTCTAACGTGCCTATCTTCATTTGAAAAAGGTGTATCTATAAATGTTTCAACTATCTTGAGTGCCAAACCTTTGCCTATAACCAGGGCACCCATAGCTAACACATTGGCATTATTATGGTCTCTTGTAGCTTGTGCGCTAAAGCAATCATGACAAAGTGCAGCTCGAATACCTTTCATCTTGTTGGCAGTAATTGATATACCAATACCTGTACTGCATATCAATATGCCTTTATCACATTCACCTTTTTGGATGGCCTTGCCTACTTCTTTTGCATAATCCGGATAATCTACAGATTCTAAAGAATAGGTGCCATAGTCCTTATAAGCAATCTGTCTTTCCTTAAGATACGCGATGATTGTCTCTTTTAATTCGAAACCACCATGATCAGATCCTATTGCTATCATCATTAACCTCCTGTTGTTTAATAATTTTTTTTACGATTTTTTTCACTGCAGTCTCAATCACAACAGAACAGGCATCATACTCTCTTTGTGCCATTCCAAAAGGATCGTTGATATCGGCAGTTTCACCGATATAGTCATTCAAGGTATATACTTGCTCACTATCAACCAAAAAATTCTGTTTTATAAAATCCACATGATACTTAGTCATTGCTAATATAAGTGTATCATGGTCAATATCATATTGCTTCAGATTTTGTGATTGATGGTCAGATATATCATTGTTATACATCTTCATTGCTTTTACTGCATTAATACTAGGGCCTGAACCATCTCTAGCCATTAAACCTCGTGACGTAATCTCAAGATTGCCGTGATATTTAATATTATAATACTTGGCAAACCCTTCAGCCATCGGGCTTCTACAGGTATTACCGGTACATACGAATATTATTTTCATAAAGACTCCTTCTAACTCAATCAAATTATTGCCAGCTGCTTTTAGTAATCGATTCATAGTCGCATGGCCAATATCCTTATCAGATATCGCTCTTGTGTATATATAATCAACATTTAAATCATCCATGGTTCTAAGCAATTCAAACAAATTAGCCGCTATCACTTTAGGCTCATGCTCAGATCCAATATCTAGGACGATGTCGCATTTATAATCCTTAAGGTGTTCGGATGTGGCAATAACACCTACCTCGTATCCTTTATTCTTCATGTGAAGCACTTCTTGATTAATCATTTCTGCTACTTGATTAACTGGACCACTATAAACTATAAGATGTCCTTTGGGTGCATAATGCTTATACTTCATACCTGGTGATTTTGGCACCATATCTTGCATACTAAGATGTGGGTCCATGTCAACTCTATCTACAACTGCTTCAAGCATGGTTTTTGTTATACTGCCTGGTCTTAGAATCACTGGAATAGTGTGACTTACATCTAAAACCGTTGATTCAAGTCCAATATCGGATGAGCCCCCATCGATAATCATATCAACCTTGCCAAGCAAATCATCTATAACGTGATAGCCCCTTGTTGGGCTTGGTTTTCCTGATATATTCGCACTTGGCGCGGCTATTGGAATACCAGCCAGTTGTATTAGCTTGAGAGCTATGGGATTTTTAGGCATACGAATAGCAACCGTTTCTAGGCCACCTGTAATTAGACTCGGGATAATTGGTTGCTTTTTAAATATTAGCGTCAACGGGCCTGGCCAAAAAGCTGTAATTAATTGCTCTGCATAGTCAGGTACATATTTAGCATAGAGATTAAGTTCTTCCAAAGTCCCAATATGGATGATTAAAGGATTGTCTGATGGTCTACCTTTAGCCTTATATATCTTTGAAACAGCTACTTCATCAAGTGCATTAGCACCAATGCCGTATACGGTCTCTGTTGGAAACGCAACTAACCCGCCATCTTTAAGAATGTGAGCTGCTTTTTTAAGGTCTTCTATGTAACTTTTTTCTGGCTTTTCGCTGTCAAATATAGTCTGATTGATCTCTATTATCTCTGTAACCATTGAACACTCCATATTGCTATTTCTCATTAAACATTATACCACAAAAATATAAATTATAAAGTATTTTACCACCATGAGGTAGCGTTACTTTACTATCGGATTTAAAAGAATAAAAGAATCCTGTTGTGATTTTATAAGATTTGATTGCTCTTATTCTAACATATCT
>JAQICP010000495.1 GCA_027858555.1 Vallitaleaceae bacterium | reverse complement strand
TTAAATTAGTTGATATTTTTGACTATTTTTGACAAACAAAAAACCCCTAATTGATATTAGGGGTTTTCTTAAATTCTATTTATCTGCAAGAAACGAATTAATCTCATCGATTAAAACATCTGCATCAAGATTATGTACCATACATGCTTCTTCAAGTGATTCTCCTTGTGATGAAGGACAACCAACACAGTGCATGCCAGATTGCATGAGGATTGGAATAATATTAGAGTCTACTCTTAAAATATCGCCAATAATCATATCTTTAGTTACTTTAGCCATTTTTCTACCTCCTAGGGCATTTCAGTATATGTATTATATTACAAATACTGGAAAATAACAACTCCCACATGGTTAACCCCTAGTGACAGGTCTTTTCAATACTGGACTGTTAGGGCAAGTAAATAGTGTAACGACACCCGATGTTGCCCAATGTAGACAGAATCGGTCAGTTTGTATTCTTAGTCTTCTTTAATGCTCGGTATGGGTAATTCTATCTTAACATCTGCTTCATAATTAACTGCATCAAAGCCAAAACCAAATAAATGTAGAAAATCAGATCTAAAACCTGCCATGTCAGCAACTTTTGATAAGTCTCTAGTTTTTATAGTTTGCCATATTTTAGTTATTTCATTTTGAACCGCTTCTTTCATTTCTAGATCATCTACACGTACACGACCCTCCGCGTCAACCAAAGTAGTCTCAGCATACAACTTTTCGTTCATCAAACGATAGATCTGTTCTATGCACCCTTCATGGGTACCATTTTCCTTCATAATCTTGTAAAGCAATGTGATATATAGTGGCACAACCGGTATCGCCGCACTAGCTTGCGTTACCAATGCCTTACACACGGACACATAGCCTTGTCCATTGATATCTTTTAATAAATCAGTTATTTCAAATGCAGTCTTTTCAAGGTGCTCTTTAGCAATACCAATTGTACCTGAACGATAGATGTCAAATGTTAGTTCAGGACCGATGTAGGAGTAAGCTGTTGTGATAACGCCATCTGCTAATACGCCAGCTTCGCTTAGGGCCTTGATCCATATCATCCAATCTTCTCCACCCATTACTTTTGTGGTATTGATGATTTCCTCATCGGTTGCTTTTTCAATTGATACATCAGAAATCTTACCTGATATAATATCAATAGTAATATTATTATAGTCATCAGTGACTGGTTTTAATACGGACCCATAGATTGCACCTGTATCTGGGTCAACCCTTCTAGGTGATGCCAGTGAATATACGACCATGTCTACTTGGCCGAGATCGGCTTTAATTGCTTTTATAACATCTGCTTTCATTTCATGAGAAAATGCATCTCCACTAAAACTTTTGGCATATAGGCCATCTCTATTAGCTGCGTTTTCGAATGCCACTGTATTGTACCAACCTGCTGTAGCCGTTCTTTTACCGTTAGAGGCTTTATCATAAGATACACCAATCGTAGCTGCCCCTGAACCATATGCTGCTGTAATTCTAGATGCTAAACCGTAGCCAGTAGAAGCACCAATGACTAAGACTTTCCTCGGTCCTTCAAATTGCCCTGCTGTTTTTACGTAATTTATTTGTTCTTCAATGTGATAAGCACAGCCTGCTGGATGAGCAGTTGTGCATATGAATCCCCGAATTTTAGGTTCTACTATCATATTGTCACCTTCCAGATTTATTTTGATAATCAAAGTATATTAGTACTATACATGGTTTGAAAGAAATTTTCAAGCCTTATTTGGAAGTTTCTGCTATATGTATTAGTTAACCTATGAGCTTATCTTGCTCTAATAATATAGCTTTTATTGCATGTACTAGGACCCGCTTATGTAACATATTATGTTATAATCTCCTATTTCATCTAGTAAATACCCATAGAAAAGATACAATCCTATTGATTTTACTGTTTAAATGGACGAAAAGCAATGATATGCTTGCTTTTTCTTCATATTAAATGTACACTTAACACTGATTTTAATAACAAGTATTAAGAATGAAGTATTTTATGGATAAAATGATTAACATTGCTGTAATCGCCCATGTAGATGCAGGTAAATCAACTTTAGTTGATGCGTTCTTAGCACAAAGTGGCGTTTTCAGAGACAACGAAGCAATAATCGATTGTGTAATGGATAGTAATGACTTAGAACGTGAGCGTGGTATTACCATATACTCTAAAAACCTGTCTATCAATTACCAAGATTATAAGATTAATATAGTAGATACTCCAGGTCACTCTGACTTTTCATCTGAAGTAGAGCGTATTATCAAAACAGTGGATTCGGTTATTCTTCTAGTAGATTCAGCAGAAGGTCCTATGCCACAGACTAGATTTGTTCTTCAAAAATCACTAGAGATTGGTTTAAAACCAATTCTATTCATCAATAAGATTGATAAAAAAGATCAACGTGCTGAAGAGGTTGTAGACTTAACTTTTGATTTATTTGTAGATTTAGATGCGACTGATGAGCAACTTGATTTTCCAATACTATATGGTGCTGCTAGAGATGGTATCGCAAAGTATGAGATAGATGATGATTCGACTGATTTAACACCTTTATTCGAAACTTTGATTAAGCATGTACCACCTTATGAGAAGAAAGATGATGAACCATTACAATTACAGATATCAACACTTGGTTACGATGATTATGTTGGTAGACTTGGTATTGGTCGTATCTATAAAGGTAAGATTAAAAGTGGCGAGACAGTATCTATATCAAAACGTGATGGCAGTATTGGACAAGGAAAAGTCACTAAGCTTTATGCCTATGAAGGCTTAAAACAAGTGACTAAAACAGAATTAACCAGTGGTGATATATGTGTTGTCGCAGGTATACCTGATATTTCTATAGGTGAGACCATATGTAATTTAGGAAAGATTGATGCATTACCAATGATTTCTATTGATAATCCAACACTTTCTATGAACTTTTTAGTTAACAACTCACCATTTGCTGGTAAAGTTGGCAAGTACGTAACAACAAGACATATCAAAGATCGACTTGAAAGAGAACTTGAAGTTAATGTGGGTCTTAAAATAGAGTCATTAGGTGGTATTGATGGCTTTAAAGTATCTGGTCGCGGCGAGTTACACATCTCTATTCTTATTGAGAACATGAGACGTGAAGGTTTTGAGCTTGCTGTATCTAAACCAGAAGTGATCATGGATGAAGAAAACGGTCATAAAATGGAGCCAGTTGAACGGGTTACAATTGATTTGCCTGATGAATATGTAGGCGCTGCAATGACAAGTTTAAATGTTAGAAAAGGTACCATGGAACATATGGCAGCTGAAAATGGTTACACAACCCTTGAATATATCGTACCAACTAGAGGACTTCTTGGTTTTAGAACAGAGATGATTAACAATTCAAGAGGAGAAGCAACCATCATTCGAAGCTTACAGGGCTATGAACGTTATAAAGGCGAAATACCCGGTCGTAATAACGGTGCTATTGTATCTGGTGATGAAGGTATTGCAATGCCTTATGCCGTCAATAATATCTTACCAAGAGGTACTATGATGATTCCAACTGGTACTTCAGTATATGAAGGTATGATTATCGGTATACATAACCGAAAAGAGGATTTGTCTGTTAATGCTACAAGGAATAAAAAACAGACCAATGTTCGTGCTTCAGGCACCGATGACGGTGTCAAGATTCCACCACCAAAGATCTTATCATTAGAAGAAGCTCTTGAATTTATTGGTGATGACGAGCTTGTTGAAGTAACACCTGATTCTATTAGAATGAGGAAGAAAATACTTAGAGAAACAGAAAGACTAAGAGCTGCTAAAAAATAGCTCAAACAGTTATCAAGTCGTGATTATATATGAGACCCATAGATAGACACTTTATGAAGTGCCAACCTATGGGTCTTTTTTTTATTGGGTAGCTGGATTCGAACCAGACACTGCAGGCATCAAAGTCCTATGCCTTACCCCTTGGGGAATTATTAGAATTAATCCATTTCATATATTTTCAGAGTCGTTCATGTCAATATACTTCATCCCTTAGTTATGATATTCAATTACCACCATCTGATGACATGTGAATTCATCAATTACCACCTCAAGAAGACCGTCCTCAACTATATATGATAATGGCGTCATTTGAGGCGCAAGATAGATGCTTTTCACAGAACGATTAGTTTTTACCAAAAGCATTGTATTAGAAATAGGAATCAAGTCTTCAATAACTTCAATGTTTTTTCCAGTATACTCACTATGACCACGAAGCACAGGAGAAGCATACAGCACATGAATGACATCTCTGTATTTTTCAGGCTGAGACATCATGGTCACAATACCTTGAGAAGGTAGATTGGTAGTAAGTGTTTTTTGATTATTAAGCAGTACATCTAAGGCATAATTAAGGATCTCCCGTTGTGGAAGACTGCCCATATTTGCAAAATCGGAGAAAATCTTCCATGGTATATAGATACTATTGCTGGTCACAACAAACCCAGGCCCGTCATCAACACCAGAATTTGGAGCATGCTGGTGAGAGCAGAAATGAAAAGTGCTCCGATTGAAATAAGACTGTTCCATACGTCCCTCAGATAATCCGTTTGTCAGTGAAACTTTTTCTGCATCGCTATAGAAAACAAAGGAAGATCCATTGAATGTAGGTAATGTCATGTTCGGTCTAAAATAATTAGGTGTACTTAGACATTTACTTTCCCACTTAACACCCAAATCCAGAACAAATTCATTCTGAGTTACATCTAATCCGGATTCGCCTGTTGCCAGCACTTTGCCCCCGCCACTTAGAAAATCTTGAATTTTTTTTCTGAGTGTATTGTTCAAACGCACTGTATCAGGGAGTATCAGCACTTTGTACTTATCAAAGTCTGCTTCTATATCTAATATGTCATACAGCATATGGGATTGAAGCAACATGCGGTTAGCACCGATATCCATTGGGAAATCACTATTTTGGTTGGTTAAACTAACTGGATTAACGGATTCAAAAGACAACAGACCAATATCAGCCACACTGACAACATGGGATATCCACGGTTCCTTGACTTCGATTTCCCTATAAGCTTCTCCAATAATATCGTAGGTTAAAGGGTCCATGAATCCTGAAGGATGTAATTGATCTCCAATTGAACACTTAGAACCGTTGGCTATGGAAAGGGAAGTTTCATATTTGAGGGCATTGGGATGCTTGAAGCCCCCAAACTCACCCCAGCTTGTATGAAATTTACCAGTCATGCCAAGGAAATCCATACCTAGTGTTTGAGCATAGCGAGCTGATAATGGGAAATGATCATAGCCCCAGCCACCTGTTGGCAATGATTCAAGTTCAAGATGGGTGTTCATATGGATTAAATCATGACGACCTTTAGTAATATGTCCCGCATTATGAAAAACAGGTAGGCCTGGTTTATGAACATCAATGGTCTCCCGTACACGTTTGGTATAATTGGCATACACACGCTCGCCCAGCTCTATGGCATTTTCCTCATTGTAAGGGTCCTTGCCTTCAAAGAGCAGGGTTTGAACACAGTTTTGACAGTAGCATGGTTTTGGACTGACGATATCTAGAAAGATGCCATCCCCATCATAAGCTGTGACCACTTCTTCAATCTGACTTAATAGAACCTCCAAATATGGTGAGTTAAAGCAGAGTAAGTGAAAGCCTGGGTTATTGAAATCCGAAGCCCAAGAAGTACTTTCGTCTTTCTTTCTATAAAGCCATTCGGGATGACTTCGTGTTACCTTCTCATCAAGACCTGCTGAAATATAGATAGGGGTATTGACGCCTATTTCATGAGCTGCTTCTATCATACTACCCAATAGATCAAATTCTAGGTGGGGATGCATCTGATTGGCCTTGGTCGGATGATACGCCCATCCATGGTGACACTTTGAGAAAACGGTGATGGAATCGATGTGCCCCCCACGCAACATGTCTTGGAATTGACCTTTATCGAAATCCTTACCAATGTTTTCAATCTTTTCAGAAGTATGAAAATCGAGATGTATTTGTCTAAATCTAAGTGGTTTCATAAACAATCTCCTTCAATTAAATAGTAATGGACATACCTTTATCTTATCTCATGAAGCAGAAAAATAACATGAAGAAAACCATCTAGAGTATGGATTAATTTGAAACGTTATGATATCGTTACCATAGAAATGTTTTTGACAGTTAATGAAAGGAGTCATAATCATGGCTGTAACGATATTTGAATCGGTTGAAAGAATAAGTAATATGTTGGATATTCAGTTGATAGAATATGGATTATCTTGCGGGAGTGACTGGCATTATAAGGATCTAAGGGCACCATATTCCCGGCTATATATCATCCTTGAAGGAGAAGCGATTATACTAATCGATAAAGAAACAATTCATCTTAAACAAGGAAATGCCTACATTATACCTTCCAATATGAATTTTTCTTGTTATACACCAAACCATATGAAAAAATTATACGTGCATTTTTCTTGTAAACAATGGATGCATACCAACTTATTTGATAAAATTCACGAAGTACTTACTAGACCTATCTTGGTTCAGACTTATGAACCGTTCATTCAGATGCTTGAAAGCGAGAACATTAAAGACTATTGGACCGTTAAGGGACATATCTTATGGTTAATCTATCAATTTATCGGAAACCTGGATCTGGATTTATTTGATGATATGAATGACAATAGGACACCAGAACTTATATCCCTTTATCAGATACTAAAGCGTGGTGTTTCTGCAAAAACACGAACCTGTGATTTGGCCGCCCAAATGAAAATGAGTCAGTCCATGCTTTCAAAATTGTACAAATCAGCAACTGGCATGTCTTTAAAAAGCTATATACAACAGCAAATAATTGAACAAGCTCAAATGCTTCTCATCTCAACCAACAAAAGTATCAAGGAAATCGCTAGTGACCTACAATATCAAGATGCCCTTTACTTTACAAGAGTTTTTCACCAATGGGTAGGTGAATCGCCGACCAGTTATAGGACGAGAAATCGTATGGTGAAATAGTCTGCATCTATCAATCAAAATGCGTATCACTATAACTATCAGCCACTAAGTAGCATGAAAACGCTCATTAGATTGTATAACAAAAAGCAGTCAAATCTTTGTGTTAAAGATTAGACTGCTTTTCTTAAAGCGCGAAACGGGATTCGAACCCGCGACCCTCGCCTTGGCAAGGCGATGCTCTACCACTGAGCCATTCACGCAGATTTTTGTCACTTGTGCAAAAATTCGAACGTTCTGTTGCATAAGTGCAACAGTTGTGAGGAATCTCACTATTTTGTAATTGTTACAATGCCCAGACGCGGAATCGAACCACGGACACGAGGATTTTCAGTCCTCTGCTCTACCATCTGAGCTATCTGGGCAAGTTTTTGCACCTGTGCAAAAACTCGAGCGTGTAGTTGTCACTAGTCTAACTACTGCGAGCCTCTAGGGCGTGATGTATTGCACGCCTGTACTTGCATACTACTTTGCTACGAGACCTATTATCTTCATTATCTAAGTCAATGCCCGAGACCGGAATCGAACCGGTACAGTCTTTCGACCGCAGGATTTTAAGTCCTGTGCGTCTGCCAGTTCCGCCACTCGGGCAGCGTGACTATTGTGAAACAATGGAGGGAGAAGGATTCGAACCTTCGAAGTCGTAGACAACAGATTTACAGTCTGCCCCCTTTGGCCGCTCGGGAACCCCTCCAAAAGCGCCAAGTAACATCATACCATAAACTCAGCGTTTGTCAATATATAATCACTAATTAAGCTTATTGTTACTTATGCAAACCCCTATATGATCCTTACGATGAATCAACTATCCAATGACCTGATTACGGCCACTTTCTTTTGCTATATACATATTCTTATCTAATCTTTTAATGAGCTCATTTACAGCCTCACCTTCATCATAGGACACAGCGCCAATACTAATTGTAAACAGAAAGTAAATACGAGTCCATAGCTGTTAAAACTTTTGTTAAACACACTACGTACCAACTACCATCCAGTAGAT
>JAQICP010000483.1 GCA_027858555.1 Vallitaleaceae bacterium | reverse complement strand
GCCAGCTTTTTCTAACTCATCATAACTGCCATAACCGTAGATAACACCAATTGCATCCACCCCAACAGTCTTAGCGCCTATGATATCATGTTTCCTATCACCTATCATAATCACTTTATTTTTCTCATTATGGATAGATAAGGCATTTATAACAGCTTCAATGACTTCCGCTTTATTAGTGCGTCTACCATCTAGATAGCTCCCCACAATACAAGTAAAATAACCTTCCAAATCAAAATGATTAATAATCGTTTCAGCAAATACAGTGGGTTTTGAAGTCGCAACGACCAGTATGTGTCCCAGCGCCTGTAATCGCCCAAGGAGCTGCCTTATACCGTCATATACTTCATTCTCATATATCCCAGTCTCTTTAAAATACTCTCTATAACAGGCAATGGCTTCCTCTGCTTCCTCCTCAGTAAAATCATAAAAATCCATATAGGAGTCTTTCAGTGGCGGTCCTATGAATTTAGTCAGTTCTTCAGTGTCCACATCCATATCTCTCATCTTTTTCAAAGAATAGGCAACAGATTTTGTGATACCCACTTTAGGATCGGTTAAGGTCCCATCTAGATCGAATAGTATATACTTATATTTCATGGTGTTCCCCTCTGTTCTTAGTCAATTGATAGTTATCCATTAGCCCACTAATTCCACTATATGGACAAGGGGGTTGTAATTTATTTTACAAAAAATAGTTCATCACAATCACTTTGCTCTCTTTAATGCTATATCTAATAGGTTCTGTCAGTTTCATCTTCTTATAACCCAACTTAGCCCAAAATTGATAACCACTGGTATTTTGTTCAACAACGCCGACTCTTAACTTTTTGGCACCACCATCTCTGGCAATCCTTATAAGTATGTTGTGCACGCTTTTTCCAAGTCCCATCCCTCTAACTTTTGGATGAAGCAACAAGAGTCCAATTATCCACTCACCCTTTTCTGGGTAGTTCTTGACGATATCAACGACACCAACTAGTAATTCATCTTGCAACACCCCATATAACAACTTGTCCTCCATGACATTACCTGGTGGTAAATCATAATATAGTTCGTCTGAATTTATAGGTATAATGCCTTCAGTCAGTATAAAGAATTCTTCACATGTATGAAATAGACTCAGCACTTTCGCCTGATCACCCACCGAAATAGCTCTAAGTAAATACACTTGATTATCTAATAGAATTAACTTTGGTTTTTCCATATCTATAGCTCCAAGTTGTTATCCTCTACACTGCTTTGAGTATTGTCTGTGTGATTTAGTTTAACGATCTTATGATACAAGACTATAATAACTGCACTGAAATAGCCGCCAAACATCGCACCCAATAGAAGCAGTAGACAAGAAAGCAAGAAATAAACAAATGATGAAATATGACCTGTGCTCTGTAAGCTATTGAATAAAAATGTTGGTAAACTTACGATGATTGGTAACATGAATGCAATAAAAACTTTCCCATAATGTTCTCCGACTATTTTCCAGCTATACTTTATGTTGGCTTTTATCTCAGGGTTAAATACCTTGATATAGACTGCAAGACCTAACCTGGTATAGATGTAGATATAGCTAACTGCGCCTATCAAAATCCATATCACTTTAGTAGTTATATTCTGGGTCAGTATGCCTCTTCCCAGAATCAATGCCGGTATGACACAAGCTAATGCAATTAAGAAAACTGTGAGAATAACATACCATACGGTTTCCTTAGACCATTTGAAATAGTCTTTTAGTCTATATTCAACATTGTTTTCCTTATACTTGTCTCTGATCATTAATAGGGATGTAACGAATAATCTATTCTGATAGTAGACACACACTAGCATGATTGCCATATTCAAAAATGACAGTAACATGATCATAAAAATCTTATCCGACAATAACGTCACATAAAACGAATTCATATTAATAAATGATATCCCTGCTATTATAAGTTGATACCCTATGATGGTCTTATAATGCTTTTTAAATACATTACCTGCTACGATTAATACCTCTAGTAAATTAAACTCTGATTGATTTGAATTGTCTTCCATTTTGCTCTCCTTATATACCTTGTATTATATATGCCCATTGGTTTATCATGTAGTAATTAAACCCAGCCGTCGTATAAGCGTGTTTGATGAGAGGGCCATGCATTCATTGATAATTCTTCGATTCTTAAATTCATTATTCCCTCCTCTTTCACAACAAGTCGGTACTAACTTATGATACCACCTGTTTGACCGTCTTTCCAGTCCATTATAAATGCTTCCTGCCTTAGGTTCAAATTAATTGGTATATCTTCTTTATAGAAGAACACATGCTCAAAACTTTCATCATTATCATTGGTTAATGTACCTTTGTATTTTGTGATATAAAAGATAATCTGAATACTAAACACTTTATCGCCATTAGGATACTGGGCAAAGCCTTGCTCTCCAGAATAGATGCCAAATAATTTTGGTTCTGATACTTTAAGATTCGTTTCCTCGTATACTTCTCTTTTCATTGTTTCTATGAATGTTTCGCCAAGTTCCATGGTGCCCCCTGGGATACACCAATCACCTGAATCCCTTCTTCTTTGTAAGAGGATTCTATTGTGCTTATCAACAATTATTGCGCCACATCCGACGGTTAATAATGTATTGGTCCCTACTAATTTTCTCATATCCTTGATATAATCAGTTACTCTATTATCTTCTAAACCCATAAGATCACCTTCTCTTTTATTGATTTTTGTATAATCTTTACATTTATAGCTTTTTCTCTTTCTGTCTTAGACTTCGCACTGCTTCCCATCTATGCTGCTCTATAGGTGAGTGCACATACGCATTCAATATTTCAATGACCTCACTATCTGCAAATGATTGTAACGCCCTAATGGCTTTCCATATCATCAGACTATCTTCAGTATATCTGCTCATCATGGCCAATAAATCAACCAGGCAAGCATCATCCGCATTATAGTAGGATATGAAACCAATAGCATCAATAGCTTCTAATATCTGTTCATATTGTCCTGTATATAAAACCTCTTTTAGGTAGCTAAGTGCAGGGGTACCTATCTTACAGATTGTTCTTGCTATAATATCCCTTGGTATAGGGTAATTTCCTTTTTTAAAGGGACTTTCTGGTAAGGCTTTGTATTGGTTCGTGCCAATTGCCCCCAAATGATTAACCAGTAAAGGACAAGCCATAGAACCAAATTCACCTAATGATTCAGATAAGGCAATCTTAGTGTACAGCTTCGTTTCAGCTACTCGTCTTGTTACCAGCAACCTAGCAACTTCAATGTCTCTATACTTAACGAGTACCCTTGCTGCAATTGTTCTATCAGTGGCTACAGTTGATTCCAGCATCAAAGTAAGTGCCTCTCTAGACGCATCCTGATATAGAACTAAATCATGTTCTTCAATATAACCTCTTGACCTTAATTGTTCATTATTGCTCTTCATATTCAAATCCTTCTTGAAAATCATGCTTATAGTACCGGCTTTAGAATCAACGCTACTACAACTAGCAACCACTTATCATTTATATATAAGCATCTAATTCAATGCCCTCTATATTGTTTTCCTCAGCAAGTTCCTTTGCTAATTCTATATGGTTTGAATTAATGTTTTCATATGATAGCATAGTGACCTCCTTGTATTATCATGATTGTGGTAGGGCAAGTAAATAAAATCAAGGCTTATTCACCCAATCTACATCCCAATAAATTTCTCAATCTTCTTGCTACTGGCATTTTCATTCAACAACAGTATTCGTTCCGTAATCTTAAGGGCAGCCTCTTGTTGATTAAGCTTACTTGCCTGTATCATGATATCTGGACCAAAGAAATCTTCTGACCTACAAAACGTTGTGACTGGCCATCCAAATGCTTTACCCTCTTTAGACACCTTATGCTTTTGCCCATTAATGGTTATAAACATAAGCATCTGTAACTTTATAACGGCTTTATCAAATTCTGATTTTTGACTTTTATCAATACCGATCATTGTTTTAATCTCGTTTAGTGCAATACCTGAGTTGTCCACAATAAGGTCGTATATTCTTTTCATAAGATTTGGAATCAATCCATCAAAGTACATATCTTCAAGTGACTTACTGTCTCTTCTTGCAGCTATAAAATAGGGATACCACTTTTGGGTTATCCACCCACTCTTGTCAAAAAACAACTTACCAAATGCTATATCGTCATACTCAACAACCGTTCTAATTCGCCACTCCCAAGGATCACTATCACTATCTCCCGTGTGATCGATTATCCTATCGGTATAGTGATTGGCTAAGGAAAATATACCTTCGTCATTTTTCCCACCTATTGAAAAGCCCACTTTTCTAAGCTCAGAACAAAATTCTGAAAAAGAATCAATTCTACTAATATCCATACGTATGTCCTCCTTATATATCTCAGGTTACAAAAGTATACTTTTCATAAAGGTAAGCGGTCCCAATTAAAAGGGAACAGAGTCCTTTTTTTACTTAACCAGTTCTAAAAGATGTTTAATGGTATAGTCTGCATCCTTTGCTAATTC
>JAQICP010000439.1 GCA_027858555.1 Vallitaleaceae bacterium | reverse complement strand
GCATAACTCACTGAAAGGAAAATATATATTTTAAAATTAAGGCATCTCATCTGAGCTTCTTTTTCCGAAAGTAAGTTAACGCTACCACGATTTATGGAATCATTGATGAAAATTATATTTAGGTTTATAATTAATTGTATGAGACCGATGACATTATGAGTTGGTATCTCCAATATACAGTTTGAATTTGGAGATGTGTAATAATGAAAGAAACTACCGATGAGATGGGTTAGATTTTCTTAAATCAGTACATGAAATAGTTAGGCACTTAGTAAAAGTTGTATATGGGAGTTGATAGTATGAAAAGAAATTATTTCTCAAAACCTTTTCCCCACACAGTCTGCTGCTAACATCTTATAACAAGAAGTTGGGAGGTGCGGACATGAAGTTACATTTACACTTTACTTTTACATTTTACTGATTTATTTGACTTAAAGTGCACTTTATGGTGTATGGTGTTAGTTATGGACTGTCAATCAAAAAGGCGTGACTATTATATTAGACTAAACTTCTATAAGGTATTGCCCTATGTTTTTTGCGAAAGCTATTAGTGGTGCAAGTATTAAGAAGTCTATATAAGCAGTCATTGTTCCAATTGAAATGTTATTTGATTTGGCATAGAAATATTAAATAAGTACGAGAAAGGAAAAAAACATGGATAATTTTACATTTTATAGTCCCACTTACTTTGTTTTTGGTAAGGATGAAGAAAATAAAACAGGAAGTTTAGTAAAACGTTTTGGAGGAAGCAAGGTACTGATACATTATGGAGGCGGTTCAATCGTTCGCTCTGGACTTTTAGATAGAGTTAAAGATTCTTTGAATAAAGAAGGTATCGACTTTGTCGAACTTGGCGGTGTTCAGCCAAATCCTAGAAGCGGTCTTGTATACGAAGGTATTGAATTATGTCGGAAAGAAAAAATCGATTTTGTACTGGCTGTTGGTGGTGGTAGTACCATTGATTCATCAAAAGCTATTGCTGCAGGTGTTGTGTATGAGGGCGATTTTTGGGATTATTTTCAAGGGAAGCCTATTACAAAGGCGTTGCCAATAGGAACAATTTTGACGATTTCAGCTGCAGGAAGTGAAGGGTCTTCGGATGCTGTCATTACAAATGAAGATGGCATGTATAAGCGAGGCTCTCGTGGAGAGGCACTTAGGCCATCTTTCTCCATTTTGAATCCGGCACTTACACAGACTTTACCTCATTTTCAAATTGGATGCGGTATAACAGATATCATGGCACACTTATTTGAGCGCTATTTTACTGTAACAGAAGAAGTAGAGGTTACTGACAGACTAATTGAAAGTCTGCTACTCACAATGATCCATGAAGGACCACGTGTTATTGAAAATCATGATAATTATCATGCACAAGCTAATATTATGTGGGCAGGTATGATGGCCCATAACAATTCATGCGGTGTTGGGAGAGATCAGGACTGGGCAAGTCATGATATTGAGCATGAACTTTCTGCCATATATGATTGCGCTCATGGTGCAGGATTAGCTGTTGTTTTTCCAGCGTGGATGACCTATACCATGAAACATGATATTAATAGATTTGCGCAACTTGCAGTTCGTGTATGGGGCTGTCAGATGGATTACAAGCATCCTGAAAATACTGCGAGGGCTGGTATTGCAGCACTTAAACAGTTTTTAAAATCCATAGGTATGCCGTCTGATTTCGCAGAGCTTGGCGCGGATAAGAAAGATATTGAAAAAATGGCGCATACGGCATGTTATGGTGATGGACGTGATGGCTATATAGGTGGATTTGCTAAATTAGGCGAAGCTGATGTGGTAGAGATTTATCGTCTTATGTTATAATAACTTTTAATATGAGAAGAAGATTACTTAATCTAAGAAATATATTTCTATTGGAGCAGGTAATTCTTCGACTTTGTAGAAGTGGTTTAAAAAAGTAGCAATTCATCTTTAGATGTGTTGCTACTTTTTGTTGAAGAAAAAGAGGAAGATAGAGATACTACTTGCGATATCCGTATATCTGATTTGATAGTTTCACAAACAATAGAAATCTCTGATAGGCTTTGGTGTTACAATTGAGTTGTAACACCAAGTGATATTTTGGTGATATAATTGAAATTAAGTGGCTGATAGCCAAGTTTGAGCAGCTACCTTTTGGATTTATAAAATCTAAGTGTCATTAGCACGACTAATAATTAGTGGTGTGATTCCAACTTGAGGTTATTACAGCAACTGGACGCTTATATAAATACAGCTCAATCCCAGGAGGACTGAAAGTAATAAGAAGTATGGGTGACAGATATTAATTTCACAAAACATTTCAATATTTGAAAGGAGACTTACATGTATAACCCAGATACTTATATGAACCGCTTATATGAACAAGCAGCTTTAAAATATGAATTCGAAGCGACTGATAAAACAGGAGGGCAAGAGTGGCAACAGCGTACCAAAGAGGTCTTCATCGCTAAACTCGGTTCGCTACCATCAGTCAAGTCAGACTTGAACCCGATAATCCTTGAAGAAAAGGCTATGCCAGGTTACAGGCGGCAACGTGTCAGCTATACTACTGATGTAGGTCTTAAGGTTCCAGCTTATGTGCTGATACCAGAAGGTAGTAGTAGTAGTAATAGTAGCAGATATCCAGCAGTGGTTGCCTGTCATGGCCATGGGTATGGCAGCAGGGAGATTGTCGGTCTTATGCCGGACGGCTCTGACAACACTGGTGACCCAGGGTATCAGAAGAACTTCGCCATAGAACTGGTAAAAAAAGGTTATATCGTCATTGTACCGGAGCTGCTAGGTTTTGGTGACCGTCGACTAAAAGAAGACCAGGACAAACCCATGGAGGAAAGTTCCTGTCACCGGATATCAGATAATCTGCTCATGCTTGGCAAGACGATGGCAGGTCTTCGCGTCTATGACTT
>JAQICP010000414.1 GCA_027858555.1 Vallitaleaceae bacterium | reverse complement strand
TCTTCTAATTCTTCACGAATTTCTGCTCTTAACTCTTCTTCGCTTTTAACACTTTCATCTTTACTCCCACATCCTACAATAAATATCATAGTCATCAAAATCATACTAAATATTATTATTCTTTTTTTCATGTTATCTCCCTACTTTATAATGTATTTGATATGTTCAAGTATTAGTATAGCATATGGCAAGCAATATGTTTACAAAAAGTTATTAGAAATATTTACTAATGATTCACTAATAGTATTAACAATTAGGCGTGGTGAATTACTAGATATTACATATGTACCATATGATAATAATTCTTGGCTGGTTAAAACAGATGCTCGTAAAGATGGTGGAATTGATTTGATAACAACTACATCATTGACGATGAGCGAAAAGAATATATCTGATTTACCCAACAAAAAAACAAGCCCCAAAAGACTTGTTCTATTTGTACTACGCTTTGTTCTACAGTTTAGGAAGTCCCCATCAAAATAAGAGACTTCCCAGTGAGAACAAGTTCACTTTGTTCTACAGTAGGAAAGTTCTCATAAAAGCTCAGAACTTCCCACCCCGAACAATTTCACTTTGTGAAAACGTGTACTTGCGGTACACTTTGTTCTACTCAGGTTGTGGTGCATCTACAGGACAAACACCAGCGCAAGCGCCACAGTCGATACAAGCATCTGCATCGATTACATATATGCTATCGCCTTCAGTAATACATTCTACTGGGCATTCTGATACACATGCTGCACATCAAATACAATCATCATTAATTTTATAAGCCATTCTGATACCTCCTAGTTTTGGTTAATACATTAACATTTTAAACCATAACACCTTTGATTACAAGTTAAAATTATACCTACTAATACATAGTTAACACAAATGTTAAGACGCACACACATTGTGATGATATTTTTGTAGAATGTCTAAAACCTGATCCATTAGTGCTCGGCCGGGTTCGCTTATATCTGCAAGTTCGTACCTGTAGTCAAGCGCTTCCCATTTATATTCACCCATTTTATGAAATGGAAGAATTTCGATTTTTTCAATATTGGTGAATGGTTGGACATACCGGCCCAAGTCTTCTATTGAAGACAGATCGTCGCTAAGGGTTGGTACTAATACATAACGAATCCAAGTAGGCATATTAATCTTCCTTAGGTAGGACATGAATTCTAACGTTGGTTCAAGGGATACACCGGTGATGTATGTATATTGTTCCTTATCAAAATTCTTGATGTCCAAAATCACTAGGTCCGTGTATTCTAACAGA
The DNA here is from genome assembly GCA_027858555.1 of Vallitaleaceae bacterium. GTDB lineage: Bacteria > Bacillota > Clostridia > Lachnospirales > Vallitaleaceae > JAQICP01. The sequence continues at coordinate 3,061 of JAQICP010000414.1, read as the reverse complement.
GCCTTTACATGGTCGTTCAAAATGAACCCAGACGTATCTATAGCTGTATGAATGCCAGCTTCTCTGCACATTTTAAATAGTTCTATTAGAAACGCTGCCTGTAAAAGTGGCTCGCCGCCAGTAGCAGTAAACCCACCACCTGAGAATTTCATGTAGGATTTGTATTTCACAATCTCTTCAAATACCGCGTCTACGGTCATCTCATCACCACTGCCCACTTTCCAAGTATCTGGGTTGTGGCAGTATTTGCAGCGAAGGGGACAACCTTGCATAAACAGTACAAAACGTATGCCAGGACCATCTACAGTGCCACAGGTTTCGATTGAATGAACGCGTCCAGTTAGTTGTTTCATATGACAACCTCCTTTGTAATAAACACTGTTCGTGTCTTAAGTGATACTAACCCACGCACAGTGTTCTACGATTATGTTAAGCTCTCTCGTGGAATGTTCTATGGATGACATCCAGTTGTTGCTCTCTCGTTAATTTGACAAAGTTGACAGCATAGCCTGATACTCGGATGGTCAGTTGAGGATACTCTTCCGGGTGGGCCATGGCGTCTATCAGGGTTTCCTTATCAAATACATTCACATTGATATGGTGACCGGTATCGTGGAAATACCCATCCAACAAGCCAACCAGGTTGTTGATTCTTGACTGAACATCTTTACCAAGGGCCTTTGGCACAATTGAGAAGGTATATGAGATACCGTCTTCAGCGTGTTCATAGGGTAACTTAGCCACTGAAGCCATAGAGGCAATAGCGCCGTTCTTATCCCGACCATGCATTGGGTTAGCCCCAGGAGCAAATGGTTCGCCAGCTTTTCTACCATCAGGTGTTGAGCCGGTTTTCTTACCATAGACCACATTAGAAGTAATGGTTAAAATGGACATGGTTGGAATTGAATCTCTATAAGTTTTATGCTTTCTAAGCTTGTTCATGAACATCTCTACAAGTTCGCATGCGATATCATCCACACGGTTATCGTTGTTACCATAGGCTGGATAACTGTCGTCTGCTACTTCGTAGTCTACAGCGATGCCGTTTTCTCGTACAACCCCTACGGTTGAATATTTGATGGCTGAAAGTGAATCAGCTACAACAGATAAGCCAGCAATACCACATGCTGAAGTTCTAATGACATCTTTGTCGTGTAGAGCCATCTGAATCTTTTCATAGGCGTACTTATCGTGCATGAAGTGAATGATATTCAGGGTGTTGATATATAGTTGTGCCAGCCAATCTAGAATCTGGTCAAATCTAACCATGACCTCATCGTAGTCAAGCACATCAGAGGTAATTGGTGAAAACATAGGGGCAATCTGCTTGCCTGATTTTTCATCAATACCACCGTTAATGGCATATAGTAATGCTTTAGCTAGGTTCGCTCTTGCACCGAAGAACTGTAGTTGCTTACCAATCTTCATGGCTGAAACGCAACATGCGATACCATAGTCATCCCCATAAGGACCACGCATAATATCATCGTTTTCGTATTGGATAGAGCTTGTATCAATGGATACTTTTGCTGCATATTTTTTAAAGGCGAGCGGTAAGTGCTCAGACCAAAGAATCGTTAAGTTCGGCTCTGGTGCAGGCCCTAAGGTATATAGTGTATGGAGCATACGGTAACTGCTTTTGGTAACTAGTGGACGAGAATCGAGACCAACGCCACCGATGACTTCAGTTACCCAAGTTGGGTCGCCTGAAAAAAGTTCATTGTAAGATGGTGTCCTAAGGAAACGCACCATACGTAATTTCATAACGAATTGGTCCATTAATTCCTGTGCTTCCACCTCGGTAATAGTGCCTTCTTTTAGATCTCTTTCAATATAGATATCAAGGAAAGTTGAAACACGTCCAAGTGACATAGCAGCGCCATCTTGTTCTTTAATAGCACCAAGGTAGGCAAAATAGGTCCACTGAATAGCCTGGGCAGCATCATTCGCTGGACCAGCAATGTTATAACCATAGCTATCAGCCATCACCACTAAGTCTTTAAGTGCGCGAATCTGTTCAGAGAGTTCTTCTCGCAGGAGAATAACACCTTCAGCCATGTAATCCATCTCTAATTGCTTCTTCTCTTTTAGCTTTTCGGTGATTAAGAATTCCACACCATATAGGGCAACCCGTCTGTAGTCACCAATGATACGACCACGGCCATAAGCATCAGGTAGTCCAGTGATGATGCCAGAATGTCTAGCAAGTCGCATCTGATCCGTATAAGCATCAAACACACCATCATTGTGCGTTTTGCGGTAATGGGTGTATATCTCGTAAGTCATAGGGTCAAGTTCATAACCGTAGGCTTCTAGGGCGTTCTTAACCACACGTATACCACCGTTTGGCATGATGCCTCGTTTAAGCGGCTTATCAGTTTGAAAACCGACTATTTTTTCTAAGGCTTTATTGACATAACCTGGTGCGTGTGAAGTGATATTAGAAGCCACCTTTGTCTCTGCATCTAATATACCGTTCTTTATTTCTAAATCATATAGTACAGTGACCTCTTCCCATAATGCCTTCGTGTTTGCGGTAGCATCTACTAAGAATGATTCGTCACCTTCATATAATGTGAAGTTGCTTTGTATGAATTCTCTTACGTTGATTGACTTTGACCAATTACCAGTTTCGAAATTTCGCCATGCATTTGTCATGAGCGGCCTCCTTTTTTTTGAATCCCTTCTATATATAAGTATAGCACTTATCGGATCCAGTCTGTTATCGTTTTCTTGGACAGCAGGAAAGGTCTCTATAGGAACTTTCCATAAGAACAAATTTACTTTGTTCTAGTTAAAGTATATATGTATACTGTATACACGTCAAGTCATTTTTTGGTAATAATGATTATTGTATGAGAACAGAGCATAAAAATAGAGCACAAGACATTACATAGCGTCTTGATTCTGATGAAATATAGAGGTAAGGTGATTTACAAAGGTAGTAAACCATAGGCGGCCCATTTTATTTGTGGAGGGGTGTTAGGACTAACTACTTAGAAAACTAGGAAGCGATAATTATGAGCAAAAAATCAATTGCAGGGATTATTATACTAATTGT
>JAQICP010000566.1 GCA_027858555.1 Vallitaleaceae bacterium | reverse complement strand
ATGGCTTCTAGGCATTCAAAATCATATTTTCCATCAGCATCTTTAGGTGTGTCTTCTCTGTTTTTAAAATAATTATCCACTGAAATAACATTAGGTTTGATGCCATGAGCTTTCATCTGTATGCTTAATCGATGAGCGAATGTAGTCTTTCCTGAAGAGCTTGGTCCCGCAATGAATATGAATTTTCTGTTTTCTATATCCTCCACTATCTGATCTGCAATGCCACCTATTCTTTTCTCCATCAAGGCTTCCATCACAAGAATTGTTTCATTCGCTTTGCCGTCAGCAACTAAATCGTTGAGTGAACCCACGTCGAATATATCCATAACTGAAGCCCAATTCATAGAGTCGAGTAAAGTCTGAAACAACATCATATCGGGTTCGTACTTTGCAACTTCATTAGGGTTTTCCCTTTTTGCAAACTGCAACACTAACCCCGTATTATGTATATGCAACATAAACCCATTTAACATACCTGTGGACGGTACCATATAACCATAAAAATAATCCATCAAGCCATCTAATTCATACATATTCACATTAGATGCCTTTCTATATTTGAATAATTTCACTTTATCTTTCATACCTTGAGCATGAAAGATTTCTCTAGCTTTATTCAAATGAACCGTTTTTTTAATAAATGGCATATCTTCAGCTATAATGTCATCCATTCGACTTTTAAGTTTTTCCACGTAGGCTTTATTGATATGGACGCCTTCTATTTCACAATAATAACCACTATTAATGGCAAAATTAATTCTTACCTGTACTGCCTGCTTCTCAGCTGCTAAGTCCTGTACAGCTTTAACTAACACAAATGATAAACTTCTTTGATAAGTTCTATAACCATCACGAGTCGTTGTATCAAGTAACTCAATGACATCACCTTGTTTAATTGGTTTGTTCAGTTCTGTTAACTTACCATTCAATATAGCAAGAACGATTGTCCCTTTTCTGTCATTTTTATAGGTTCCCGCTATACTTTTTAATGTCATACCATTTTCGTACGCCACTATTTTACCATTGATACTGATTGTATTATTCATATGTCTCACCTTTCATAGCATTTTTAATGGATTCTTGGATATTTGGTCAACAATTATATCAAGCTCATCTAGCGGTTGTAGCAAATCTTCAAATACCGTCACTACAATCTGCTCGGTACCATAATGAGACGCATCAATGAGCGCTAGTCCGTGATCTTGAGCGTCAGTGGCATAATGATATCGTACATCACCAGTAATAAACACATCAACTTCGTTCTTATAGGCTTCTTCCATGAAGTCTGTCCCTGAACCTGAACATATTGCAATCTTCTGAACATATCTATCAAGTTCGCCAACATACTGAACATGTCCTAGGTGCAGCTCTTTTTTTACAGATTCAATTAAATTTTCAAGTGAGACCGGCTCATCCGTGTAGCCCATAAGCCCAAATCCTAGCGGGTTAATTGTACGTTCGATTTTATACATATCATAAGCTACTTCCTCGTAGGGGTGCACCTCTAACAATGCACTAATAACCGAATCAATCTTTCCTTCAGGTATAACTGTCTCAATACGAATCTCACTTACTTTTTCTAATTCGCCTATCTCGCCAATATATGGTTCCGTACCCAAATCTGGTTTAAACGTGCCAGTACCCGCTTGATAGAATGAACAATGGCTATACCCACCAATATGGCCTGCACCAGCATCATTTATGGCTTCCCTCACATAATCAAGGTGACTTTCTGGAACAAAAGCGACTAATTTATACAATTGGGTTGCATGGGTTTCCACGAAAAGTGATTGTTTTGATAATCCTAACCGATTGAAAATAATTTCATTAATCGTATTATTAGAACGATCCAAATTAGTATGAGCCACATATAAAGCTATATTATTCTGAATTAACTTAAGTAATTTTTGACCGATTATAGTGGTTGAATTAACCTGATTAAAACTACCAAGTCCATATGGATGATGTGCAATAATCATATCAGCACCCTTTTCAATAGCGTCCTCTATTACAGCCATGGTAGGATCTAATGTGAGATATATCTTACCTACGTCCATAGCTATATCGCCAACTAATAATCCTACATTATCATAGGATTCTGCTAGGTGAATTGGTATGTTAGATTCAATATGAGCGATTATATCCTTTATCAGCATAATAGATCAAGTACCTCCTGAATAATTTTTTGTTCCTTTTTCAGTTCTTCTATTCGTTCAATAATCGTGCACGTTTCAACAAGGTCTGCACTTTCCATCTTATCTAATATGGTTTTAATTGTATCTAGCTTTCTGACCAGATAACTTATGAGCACAGGATGTTTCATATCTATTAATAGTTTACCATACTGGTACTGGGTCTGGCTATTGTATACTTCTAGACCTTTCTCACAAATGAGTATATTGTAATACTGGTTTTCATCGATAATCATGTTCTCTTCGATAATGCAAAAACCTAACTGATGTACGGTTTTTCTAACCAGGTTAACATCTAGATGCGGAGATAAAATAAGTCTTTTTATATGCTTTAACTGCGCTGTACCCTCTCGCAAAATCTTACTAATTAAATTACCGCCCATGCCGGCTATTATGACGGTGTCAACAGATTCATCTTCCAAACTGAGCAGTCCGTCTGAAATGGCTGTTTTTACAATATGATTCAGTCCATAAGCTGTAATATTAGCTTCCGCTTTCTCAAGTGGTCCCTTGTTGATATCTAAAGCGTATGCTTTTTTAACGATGCCTCTCCTAGCTAATTCAATTGGTATATACCCATGATCAGTGCCCACATCAGCTACTATAGCACCTTGCCCAACATACGAGGCAATCGATTCCAGTCGTTTTGTTAGCATATAAAAACCTACTTTCATAATAAAGCGTAACTTCAGTACACGTTTTCACAAAGTGAAATTGTTCTCACGGAAAGTTCCCATGAAGAACTTTCCTACTACAGAACAAAGTGTAGTTCAAATACGCGTTTTCACATTGTGAAATTGTTCTCATGGAAAGTTCCCATAGAGAACTTTCCTACTGTATAAAAAAAGAGGTTGGTAAAATCAGTAATTACCAATTTAGTACCACCCTTTTTTTGCGCTTGTTTGCGCTTGTTTAAACTTGTATACTATTATTCTTTATAAAAAACAATTAATGATAGTATTTCAATAACCTTAATTCTATTCTAAATAATCCTTTAATTTTCTACTACGACTTGGATGACGTAATTTTCTTAGTGCTTTTGCTTCGATCTGTCGTATACGCTCTCTTGTTACATTGAACTCTCTACCAACTTCCTCAAGGGTTCTAGCTCTGCCATCATCAAGGCCGAATCGCAATCTTAGTACTTTCTGTTCACGGTCAGTTAAGGTGTCAAGGACTTCCATCAGCTGTTCTTTTAGTAATGTAAATGCTGCAGCTTCTGCTGGTACAGGCACATTCTCATCTTTAATGAAATCACCTAAATGACTATCCTCTTCTTCACCTATTGGTGTTTCTAAGGAAACAGGCTCTTGTGATATCTTGAGAATTTCACGTACTTTTTCAACTGGCATGTCGAGTTCCGCACCAATTTCTTCAGGTAATGGATCTCTACCTAGTTCTTGCAGTAATTGTCTTGATACTCTAATTAATTTATTAATGGTTTCAACCATATGAACTGGAATACGGATGGTTCTAGCCTGGTCAGCAATGGCACGCGTAATCGCTTGCCTAATCCACCATGTAGCATAAGTACTGAATTTGTACCCTTTTCTATAGTCGAATTTTTCAACAGCTTTAATAAGTCCAAGATTACCTTCTTGAATCAGGTCTAAAAACAGCATACCACGACCAACATAACGCTTTGCAATACTTACTACCAACCTAAGATTTGCTTCGGCTAGTTTTTGTTTTGCTATTAAATCGCCAGCTTCCATAGCTTTTGCCAACGTAACTTCTTCTTCGGCAGTCAGTAAATCAACTTTTCCAATTTCTTTAAGATACATCCGTACTGGATCATCAATATTGATGCCGTCTGGTAATGATAAATCTAGTTTGATCTCTACTTCAGGTTCCTCATCTTCTTCTTCTGACTCTAGTACTTCTGGGGCTTCTAGTAGCTTCCCAATTGTATCGATGCCTCTTTTTTCAAGAAAATCATAGATGGTATCGATACTTTCTGGTGTTAAAACCATGTCGCTAAAATGGCTCTCTATCTCATCGTATTCGAGCACATTTTTGTTTACCTTTGCGATCACGATTAATTCATCAAGCTTATTGTTAAATCTCATTATTTCTTGTTCTTCACTTAGTGGCTTTCTTACACGTTTTTTTGGCATGCTATCTAATCCTTTCTTGGTTAATTTCTTTGCTTTAATGTTATATTCAGATTTTGTATTGAACGTTTTTCGTCTAGTAATGCTTGTAAATCACTTGGACTAGATACTTTTCTAGCCATGTAATCAATGTATTGTTTTTTTATATGATATACAAGGTCATTGAGCATTTTTTCTAATTGACCTTGGCTTTCAACATGAATATTGTGATTAAATACCCTGGCTACTTTTGTCTGCTCATCGACTTCTACAAATTGATTGATAAATCTAGCAGGTTCTAAGGAGGTATCCTCATCATATGCTTTATATATCATGGTAGCAAGTCTTTGATAAGTCTCATCTAGTAGCATATCCGGTTTTATTAACTGATTAATGGCATCATAGATATCTCTATGCCCCACAACAAACCCTAGCAGATTCTTCTCTGTTACCAAAGTAGCTTCTTCGTTACGCCTGCTTTTCTCTTCAATCTGTGTCTGCTTTTGCTCTTGAACAATGCCAACATCTTTGCCTAAAAGTTCCATCTCTTTATTCATTGCTTCTTTTTTAATCTGATACTTATCTAAAATCGTCTCTAGATAATTCTCTCTTTTCAGCTCATTTTCCATATGGACTAACCTACGGGCAATCTCTGAGAAAAATCTAGTTTTAGATTCCGGGTCGTCTAACTTATATTTTGTCTCCAATTGATTGATCTCAAATATAAACGCCGGTGTAGCTGCTGAAATAACACTTTCGAATGCGACTGCTCCTTTTGACTTAATATAATCATCAGGATCTTTATAAGGTAGTAAATTGGCTATTCGAACAATTAAGCCAGCATTTTCTAATATAGGGATCGCTCGCACTGAGGCGTTAACACCTGCTGAATCACTATCATAAGCAATGATTATTTCATCAATATACCGTTTTAGTAAATTGCCTTGGCCTTGTGTGAAGGCTGTTCCAAGTGAAGCAACTGTCTGATTATAACCAGCCTGATGAAGGGCAATGACATCCATGTAACCTTCAACAACAATTATATGTCCTTTTCTAGCATTACGTGCGATATTAAGTCCATATAAGTTCTTACTCTTATCAAATAATCTTGTTTCAGGTGAGTTCAAGTATTTGGGTTGAGAATCATCCAGTACCCTTCCACCAAACCCAATCACCCTGTTATGTATATCAAATATAGGAAACATTACCCGATTAAAGAACCGATCTCTGTAGGCATTTGCATTACCATTTTCCACAGCAATCAACCCAGTGTCGAGTAGCATCTGTTCTGAATAACCTTTTGACACCATATATTTATACAGGTCGTCTCTAAAAAAATAAGCATAACCTAGACCAAACTTTTTACGAATCGTCTCTGAGAGTTCTCTCTCATTCAGATAAGTTAAAGCTTTCTCGCCTTTTTCAGAAAGTAACCCTTGATAGAAATACCTAGCAGCATCTCTGTTCGCATCAAATAATTTTTGTTTATATTGATAAGCTTTTTTTGTCTCTTCCGACATCTCTGGTTCTGGCAAATTAATATGTACACGATCTGCTAAAACTTTGATGGCATCGACAAATGAATAGTTTTCATACTCCATGACATATGTATATACATTACCACTAGCACCGCAACCAAAGCAGTAATACATCTGCTTATCTGCTGAAACTGAAAATGATGGTGTTTTTTCATTATGAAATGGACACAAGCCAAAATGGGAGCTACCTTTTTTTTGTAGCTTAATATGTTGACCAATGACTTCAATTATGTCATTTTGAATTCTGATTTCTTCAACTAAGCTCTCATCATAAAACACGCAATCACCCCTTTATGGCCACCATAACAATATTCGACATAAAAGTGCTATTTCCTTTATAATTCTTTCCAGGTTGAAGGAATAAACAACTCGTAAAATGTTCTTATGGCATATGGGTCCGTCATCCCTGAGATATAATCACATACGACTCGATCTATATTCTCACCAGAATCAATCATCTCCTGATATTCATCAGGCATTTGGACTGGTTTTTGATAGAAGTGATTATATAGCTGTTCTAGCATATTTTGTGCTTTTTTTTCGTGATCTTTTGCTGTTGAACCAATATAGACATGGTCAAACATGTATTTTCTAAGGGTTAGCATTGCTGTTTGTACTTCATTACTCATTATGATAGAATCTTTGTCTTCGCTATGCTCAACCATATCGTGTATCATTGTATTGATTCGAGTTCTTGGACTGCCACCTAATATGGCAATGATATCTTTAGGGAGATCTTCTTCTTTCATGATTTTGCCTCGTACCGCATCATCTATGTCATGATTAATATAGGCAATCTTATCAGCGTACCTAACAATCTGACCTTCCATGGTACTTGGACTGCCTTTTGTCGGGTGATTAAGAATGCCATCTTTTACTTCCCATGACAAATTAAGACCATTGCCATTATTAGCCAAATGTTCTACAATTCTGATACTTTGTTCATAATGCTTAAATCCCACTGGACATATGGTATCAAGTACCGCTTCACCGGCATGACCAAATGGCGTATGACCTAAATCATGACCTAGCGCAATAGCTTCTGTCAAATCCTCATTAAGGGCTAATGCTCTTGCAACCGTTCTAGCAATCTGCGCCACTTCTAGGGTATGTGTAAGCCTTGTCCTGTAATGATCGCCTTCGGGCGCTATAAACACCTGTGTCTTATGCATTAATCTACGAAAAGCTTTACTATGTATTATTCGATCCCTATCCCGTTGATAGGGCGTTCTTATATCACAAGGTTCTTCATCTTTTACTCTGCCTTTGCTATTCTTGCTCAAACTAGCATATGGGCTTAATACTTTTTCTTCCAAAGCTTCAAGTCGTTCTCTAATATTCATCACAATCCCCCGTATTCCACTAAGATTTCGTAAAATATAATGTTAAATCGCTTAATGCCTACACTATTAGTATACGCCTTTTATATGTATAATCCTTTATTTTTTATCTATTTCATCGCATTCATTGCTGTATGCACAACCACTGCATCCGTTACATTTGTGATTTTTATGTTTCCGAATGTATAAAAAAGCTGCACCAAGTGCCACAACAAGAACTGCCAGTACTATATATGTCGTCATCTAATCACTTCCAATTTAATCTTTCTAATCAATTTACTGTAACAATCTAGGTCTATTTCATGAAAAACATACCGACTTGATAAAACAGGCAGGCAACTAACCATGCCACAATAATCTGATACACGACTGAGGTAATGGTCCATTTCCATGAATTAGTTTCTTTCTTTATGATGGCTATTGTCGCTACGCAAGGTGTATACAGTAAGCTGAATATCATAAAAGCATAAGCACTGAGGCCAGTAAACCCAGCTGCGCGTAATGCTTCACTAAAACCACCGTTTGATACACCGTATATGACTGCCATTGAACTGACCACAATTTCTTTACCCGATATACCTGCAATGAGCGCCAGTGTGGCTTCCCAATTACCAAAACCCAAAGGACTGAATAAAGGTGCAACTGCTCTGCCTATATCAGCGCCAATACTCTCATTCATTCCTACCATGCCAGTAAAATTGAAATTCAAAACAACCCATATGATTACCGAAGCCACAAATATGACCGTTCCAGCTTTTATGACATAACTCTTCACCTTTTCATAGACATAGATCATGGTTGATTTGAAACTTGGTCTTTTGTAAGTTGGCAGTTCCATAATAAGTGAGCTGCCCGCCTTATTACGACTGGCTTTTTTAAAGACCAATGCAACTAATATTGCAATAAGGATACCCAGTATATATAATGAAAAGGTGATAATCAATTCATTTCCAGGAAAAAACACTCTTGAAAACAAGACATAAATCGGTATCTTAGCGCTACATGACATAAACGGTGTGATTAGTATGGTTGTTAATCGTTCCCGCTCATTATCAAGTGTTCTAGCAGTCATGATGGCAGGTACCGAACACCCAAATCCCAATAGCATGGGAATAAAAGCTTTGCCATTTAGCCCTAATTTTTTCATATAGCGATCCATTAAGAGTGCCACCCTTGCCATATAGCCACTGTCTTCCAATAAGGACATGGCAAAAAATAGGCACGCAATGTTAGGCAAAAATATAAGTATGCCACCAACACCAGCTATGACACCGTCAACAATTAATGATATCAGCCAATCAGCTACCGAAAGTGACCTTAAAAAATTGCCCACCGCTTCTGCAACAAACCCAAAGCCCACATCAAAAAATCCTGCTATATAGTTACCCACAGTAAATGTAAATCCGAATACCAAAACCATCATCAATAGAAATATCGGTATGCCAATATACGTATTGGTGAGCACCTTATCTAGCTTATCAGAAAAATGCTCTTTTTCGTCCTCGTCTCCTGATAAGACAAAAGGCATGAAGCAATTAATGTAATTATATTTAATACCCGCTATGGCTTCTTCATAATTTGCCACTTCTAACTTGATATCGGGTAATTTTTTAATAATTTCCTTGTCATGTTCTAATAGTTTAAGGGCCATCCAGCGATTAATAATCGGATCATTCTTCCCTAAATCCAGTTCTGTTTTAATATCTTTTATTTTCTTTTCAATTTCAATACCGTAATCAATGCTGATCGGCTCATATTCCATTTTATGATGACCCGTTTTTAATATCTGATGAATCAACTTTGTCGCATTGCTTCTTTTTGTAGCAACAATGGGCACTACAGGTATACTAAGCTCCTCTGATAGTCGCTCTGAATCAATGAACATGCCTCTTTCGTCTACAATATCCATCATATTCAGAGCAATTATGACAGGTTTTCCCAGCTCTATTAACTGTAAAGTCAGATAAAGGTTTCGTTCTAAATTATAAGCATCAATGATATTCACAATCACATCTGGCTCATAATTTAAGATATATTCACGTGTCAGGATTTCCTCCATGGAATATGGTGAGATACTATAGATGCCCGGTAAATCAATTAAAGTGAAATGATGGCCGTCATGTTTGTAAAAGCCTTCTTTCTTTTCAACTGTTACACCAGGCCAATTGCATACTTTATGCTTTGCACCTGTGTACATATTGAACAATGTGGTTTTGCCACAGTTAGGATTCCCTACAAATGCCACTTTAATATGCTCGTGTTCAATACGATTACTATGTTGCCTTCGCTTCTTTTGTCCACGCTGCTTCATCTTTTGTTCTGATTGTTGATTTTGTTCTAGCTTTTGCTCCTGCTGTTGCCCTTCTTTTTCTAATTTATATCGTTTATGTCTACTATCATTATTTAGCATTATATATCCTTCTTTCTATGATTACAATGCTCATGTCCATGTCCACTTCCAGGTCCACTTCCATGCCCATGCCTATGCTTTTCTTTTTTACATATATTGCATACCATGGGTTCTACATGGATATGCCCCGCTATATCTTTGCCTATTACAATACGTGAACCTCTAATCTTCAAAATAAAAGCATTATTGGCATAGAATGATATAACTTTAACAATAGTGCCATGGGTAAGACCCATATCTTGTAATCTTTTTTTTACTTTTGGTTCTGTATCCATTAGAATAATAGTGAATTCATCACCTTTTCTGCCTTCACTAAGTATCATTTTTTACCTCTAATCTATTTTTTATATAAATATTTTTTATATTTCCAAGCACCTTCATTCTACCCTAATTGAGAACTGATGTCAATATTGATATCTGCAATTGAAATGCTTTGACTAAATTCAAATCTTTTGTAACATAATTAAGAGCATACTTTGGGGCTTGTATGCTCTTAATTATCAGATGTACTGTACTATGCCTTTTAGGTTAATCTGATGTTCAGTATTTCAAGAACTTCTGTGTAACCA
>JAQICP010000263.1 GCA_027858555.1 Vallitaleaceae bacterium | reverse complement strand
CTATAATAAAACCAACTAGAAATGAACCTCATAAGACCTTCTAATTCACTACTCAATACATCTAAAAATTCAACTCAGCAACGCACATGACGTCTTTTAAAACCCCAGTCTACCACGGTCAACTTCTTTTTCAATCGCAGCTTGTGCATGGTAAGACTGCTCTTGTCCTTTTGCATCAAAAACTGTAATTGTCCCAATACTTTTTGCAATTTCAAGTGCTTCTTTGTGTAATGGCAGAAAAGAAACACCAACATTATATACAAAATAATACATGGCATATCTCGTCCGATTTGGCTGCGTATGAATACGCTTCTCTATAACGCTTAGGATCGATTCAAGTTTTTCTTTGCTAAAAAACGTATCTTTAAGACTGGCTAACCGCCAACAATAAGTCAAATACCCTGCAGACATTCGTACATCTACACCCGATTGTATCCACTGATCTGATACAGCTTCTGCCATACTTGCTTCACTTAGACATATGCTAACGATAAAGTCACTAATCATATAAAAATAGGATTTACTGATCCAATCATGATATTTTGCCTCTGACATTTCATCAGGATTCACAATCATGCCTGCAAGATACATCAGGTCATAATTGCCAGTATCAAACAAATCATAAGCTACCTGTTGGCAATCTTCCCGTGTCATTAACTTCTTAGCAATTGGTTTTAACGCCTTAATCGTCATGCCAAAAAGAGGTTCTACCGCCCCTTCAGACATATAGCACTTTTTAGTTCTAGGTGACCCTAGTGGTTCGATTTCACTTATTATCGCTTCAATTCTCACTCTATCATCTCCGCTAATGCTTGTTATTATATCAACCTAGTTGTTATTTTGTCCGTATCAGTTATAAACTTTCATATTAACTAGTAGATAACTGTGCTCATGAATAATTTTACAGATGCTATCGGTTCTTTCATTATACAGTCATGCTTTAGCTACCAATTACTTTATCGCCGATTCTATGCATCTTCAACATATTGGTTTTTCCTTTATCACCAGTTGGAATACCTGCTGTCAGGATGACCCAGTCACCCTTTTTAACTAAATCCGTTTCTAAAGCTTCCTCCATCACCTGGGTAAATAATTGTTTCTGATCACCAATGAAGCTCATCATTTTAGGTCTGATTCCCCATGATATGTTCAGTTGGCGTTCAATTGTCTTATTCATAGTTATGGCTAAAATTGGACAGAGTGGTCTGAAACTGGAAATCGTACGAACAGAATTCCCGGTTCTGGTTGGTACAATAATAGCCTTGGCATCAATCTTGTAAGATGCCATAACGGTCACTTCACTAATGGCGTTCATCACATTGCTATCGATGTTCTTCCATGTTTCTTTGTCAAATCTACTCTCATAATCAATGTCATGTTCGGTTTCTTCAATCACATCCGTCATCATCTTCAGTGCTTCTAAGGGATACTTACCAGCGGCCGTTTCACCAGATAACATGACCACACTGGTCCCGTCATAGATTGCATTGGCAACATCTGACACTTCGGCTCTTGTAGGCATTGGATTATCAGACATGCTTTCTAACATCTGTGTTGCAACGATAACAGGCTTAGCGGAACTGTAGCTTTTCTTAATCAGTTGCTTTTGAATAATCGGCACTTTTTTAACGGGTAATTCGATACCAAGATCGCCTCTAGCAATCATAATACTATCCGATGCTTCGATGATTTCATCAATGTTTTCGATAGCTTCTCTATTTTCTATCTTTGAGATGATCTTTACATCTTCTCTGTTTTTATTTTTTAAGATTTCTCTTACCAATTGCACATCCCCAGCATTACTAACAAAGGATAAGGCAACGTAGTCAAAATCTTGGTCCAGTGCAAATTCAATATCACCTTGGTCTCTAGGTGTCATAAATGGTAAGCCCGTCTTGCAACCTGGTACATTGACCCCTTTTCTGCTAGATAACCGACCGCCTGCAATAATGCGACATAGTATATCTGTCCCATTGATTTCAAGAACTTCAAGATTGATGCTACCGTCATCAATAAATATGGAATGGCCGACATGCACATTTTTATACAATTCTTTATACGAGATAGATGCACGCATAATATCGCCTTCAATCTCTTCTGTGACCAACGTGAACGTATTGCCATTAATTAATGTGACTTTTTCTTTCAGTGGTCCAATACGCATTTCAGGTCCTTTAGTATCAATTATTAGAGGTATTGGCTTACCGACCTTTTCTCTGGCCTCTTTCATTTCATTAATTCGACGCAGATGAATCTCATGGTTCTCATGAGAGAAATTGAATCGTGCCCCGTCCATACCACCTCTGACTAATGCCTCGCATAAGCCTTCCGTTGCAGGTCCCATGGTACATATAATCTTAGTTTTTCTCATATTACACCTCCTAATATCTTTCTGATTCTATTGTACGCTTCATTTGGTTGAATGACAAATATCTATAAGCCCTAGGATAATCTGTAGCTATAATCTCCGATTAACTCCCTACGAAGAACTTTCCTTTTGAATAAAAAAGCGCCCCAAACTGTTAGGTTATTGGACTAACGGCTTGGGTGCACTTGATTCGATAAGCTAATTATCAAATTCTTTTTTTAATGCTTCTCTCATTGCCTGAATGGGGGCATCTTCACCGACCCAGAGCTTAAAACTGATTGCTGCTTGATTAATCAGCATTGAAAAACCGTCAAATGTATGACAGCCTGCTTTAATCGCTTCATCAAGAAATGGTGTTTGAGGTGGATTCGGTATGATATCGCATACAATCATACTTTTATCTAATGTATTATAATCAATACTTGGTTTGCTTTTATCTGGGTAAAGTCCCACACTAGTAGCATTAACGATAAGATCCGTATCTGAAGGTATAGAAAAAATCTTGTCCCAGAGGACGAATTCAGTTTTTACCTTCGAATAGGTATTCAAACGGCTGGTGAGTTCCCTGCCCTTTGATTCATTTCTATTTACTATGATGATGCTTTCCACGCCATGAAGTGCTAATTCAATGGCAATGGCATGTGCCGCACCACCAGCGCCAAGTATAACAACATGCTTGCCTATAATGTCAATATTACCTTCTTTAAGAGAAATAATAAATCCTTTACCATCCGTATTTTCGCCATAAGTTTCACCATCTTTAAGATAAACCGTATTTACTGCGCCGATCATCTGTGCATCATCAGCAATATGATCCAGATACTTCATAACTTCAATCTTATGGGGAACGGTGATATGGGTTCCTTTCATATTAAAGGCTTTTAAGGCTTTCACGGCTGTATCCAAATCCTCAGGTTTTACTGAGGTTGTATTGTATCTATAATCTAAGTTCAATGCTTTAAAAGCCGCTTCCATGATAACAACTGTTGGGTTTTCGTCTACAGGATATCCAAATAATCCAATAAGTTCACTACGATAACATCTGTCTGACATAAACTACCTCCTTCATTAAATATATCATTATCTTGCTCCATTAATCAATTATATATGATCATGATCATGGCCTGCTTCATCGATACCATAGCCATCAAAGTTCCTATCATAGAAAACAGGTGCTTTCGGTGGTAAAAAAGTAAGAATTGAATAAGATATTAGCATGATTGCCACTATAATTGGTGTTATAATTGCCTTCTTTTTATAGGGACGTGTGCGGATTGTCAGCCAATAAGCGAGCACGGAACCTGTCCAAATTGCAACTGCGGTAATAATACTATCATATATCAATTTTTCTGGGATACCAAGTATATCTCTGTAACCATAGAACACACTAAACATAAACACTGGCATATATATAAGTGCTATACCGCGTGCAAATAGATAATTATCATATTTTTTCCCAACGAAAATATACTCAATCGCATACCATATAAGAGGAGGCACAAAAAACATCTTAACATGCTCCCAAGGACTTTCATTAACAGGTGCAATTAATGCAAGTATATTGCTTGGAAACCACCCATAGATGAAGTGCCAGATTGTTGCAATCGAGAGTATGATGACCAGACCAATTAAAGTTGTAAAAAGTAATTTTCTGTTGTTTTTCATGGTATCCCTTTCTTAGGTTATGGATTAGTGGATTAGGTGCTTATGAATTATATGATACATCAAAATTTATATATTTCTTCTACAACTTATTTTAGCATATATTAAGCTTCACCATATGCAATAAATATACTGATTTCTGCAGCGCCAAATCCTTCACGAGATGTGGTGCAACAATTACCACCAACGCAATCAACTGTGATATTTTTAAGTCCCGCTTCCTTAAACCAATATGCTATATCTTCTCTATCAAATCCCAACCATCGATCATAGTGCTCAGTTCTTAAAAAATCAAATCCATGTGCATCCAAATCAGTAATCACCAACTTACCGCCTGGT
>JAQICP010000217.1 GCA_027858555.1 Vallitaleaceae bacterium | reverse complement strand
ATATAATAAATTGCTCATAGCTACAGGTGCACATGCCTTTAGACCTGATATAAGAGGGAAAGATCTTTCACATGTTTTTACTATACGAACAGCCAGTGATGGAAGGGCTATTAAAGACTATATTAGACGTCATAATCCAAAGAAAGCAGCTATTATCGGAACAGGTTTTATTGGATTTGAAATGTTAGAGAATCTAGTGGCTATAGGTATGGATGTGACTTTAATTGATAACGATGATAAATTGACACCACATTTAGACAAGGATATGGCTGAGATACTCTTAAAGATCATGGATGAAAAAGGCATTAATATCAAAATGAATACCATAACAACAGCTATAACAGATAGTCATGTTATTTTTGAAGAAGGAGATAGACTTGAAGCTGATTTAGTGATTATAGCTATTGGTATACGCCCAGAAACAACATTGGCAACTGAAGCCGGTATTGAACTTGGAGAGACAAAAGCTATAAAAGTAAATAATAAAATGCAAACCAATGTTGATGACATATATGCATGCGGTGATTGCATCGAAACCTTTTCATTAATTACAGGAAAACCTGTTTATATGCCGCTTGGTACAACGGCTAATAAAACAGGTAGAATTGCAGGAGATGTTATAACAGGTGGTCAATTAACCTATAAAGGCAACTTAAAGACGTCGATTTTTAAAGTGTTTGATACGACCGTGGCTATGTCTGGACTTTCCTTAATAGAGGCTGAAGAGGCTGGATATGACCTGGTGACAGTGACCCATTCAGCACGTAATAAACCCAAGTATATGGAAGGAAATGCAATGAAAATATTTGCCATTGCGGATAGGACGTCAAAGCAACTACTAGGTGTTCAAATTATTGGACAAGAAGGCGTAGACAAACACATTGATTTGTATGCTGTTTTGATGACCTATGGTATTAGGGTGGAAGAATTCTTCCATCTGGATTTATCCTATGCACCACCATTTGCTAATGTGAAAGACGCCGTTCACTATACAGGTATGATTTTGGAGAGTAAACTCAAATAAGATGCTTCATGTAGGTCTGATCTCAACTAGAGATTTTATGACTTTTGGCAAAATGTGCAATGGTGGCATTAATTTCACCACCGATATATATAATTAGGCTGCTCATGTTAAGCCATAATAATAAAACAATGATGCTTCCGACACTGCCATAAAGCTTAGTAAAGTTGCCAAAATTCTTAACATAATAAGAAAATAGCAGAGATATGAGTATCCACATGATGGCAGTGAACAAGGCACCACTGATAATATTCTTGATTCTTAACTGTCGACAAGGCGCATATTTATAAAAGAGTATGAAGAAAATAACCATTAGAATTATGGGCAATATAAGACGGATTAGTGTCCAAATAGTCACATAAATACCTTCAATTCCAACTAGAGCAAAGAATTTTGTACCCATTGTATCCCCTTATACCAATAACATAAAATTAGTGAAGATTAGTAAAGGGATGGTAAAGGTTGTAACAAGTGTTATAAGTTGAACTTGAATAAATGATCGTGTTTCTTTCACATCATAGGCACGGTTGACCCCTTTTATAAGAGATTTGATCGCTTTAGAAGTACTCCACAATGCACTAATCATAGCTAAAAACAAAAGAGTCAGACTCCCATTACTCAAGACTTCTTTAATGATATTGGTTAGTAACCTAGCTGTTTGATTAGGTAAGATAGCGTTCAAGCTTGTATATACAGTGGCTTCGTCAAGGGGCGTGAAGGCCAAGATGCTTATTAAGAAAATAAGGAACGGAAATAAAGATAAGAATAGATAATAGGTAGTCTGTGCAGCAAGACCACTTAAGTCATCCTCTTTAATCCGCTTTATAACTTGTTTTGCAAATTGTTTTATAAGTTGTTTAATCTCGTTTTTCATCAATTTGTTCATATCAGCACCTACCTTCATAAAAAGGTTATCAATAATATAAGTTCTTGTCAAATGGAAGAAGTAACGATTATAAAGACATATAGGGAAAGCGTGATTATATGAAAAATTATAAGAAAAACAGCATCAGTTTGTTTGGATCAGTAGCGTTAGGTACAGGTGTTATGATCGGCGCTGGTATATTTGCACTGTTTGGTCAAGTGGCTCAATTAGCAGGTCCTTATTTAATGGTATCTTTTATTTTGGGAGCGGTTGTTGCTGGCTTCAGTGCTTATAGCTACAGCCGTTATTCCAATGAGTTCCCTTCAGCAGGGGGCATTGCTATGTATTTACAAAAAGCCTTTGGTAAGTCTTTACCTACTGCCTTTGGTGCTCTGCTTATGACTATTTCTATGATTATTAATGAGAGCCTTGTTGCTAGAACTTTTGGCAGTTATTTATATCAATTATTTAATGACTATGTACCCGAATATTTTATTGTTGTAATGGCAGTATTACTAATTCTTTTTTCATACCTACTTAATTCTAGCTCTAACAATAAGATTGAAAAAGCAGCCTCTATAACTTCAGTCATCAAAATAGTAGGTATTTTGATTTTTCGATAGTGGGGATAGTTGCTATGAAACAGGGGTCATCATCGATGATTCAAAATAGTTCCAGTGGTTCAATTGAACTTGGTGGATTTTTAGCGTCTATAACGATAAGTATTTTAGCATACAAAGGATTTACCACCATTACCAATAGTGGTTCTGAGATCAGACAACCTCATAAAAACATTAGTAGATCCATCGTGATTTCTTTATCCATTTGTTTGGTTCTATACATCTTAGTAGCTATTGCAGTTCTAGGAAATCTATCGTATGCAGAAGTTGTTAAAGCAAAAGATTATTCATTGGCCAAAGCAGCTGAACCAATTCTTGGTCAGATTGGTGTGACTGTCACATTGGCCCTTGCAGTTGTAGCAACGATGTCAGGTATTATTGCAAGTGTGTTTGCTGTTTCAAGAATGACAGCTATGCTTGTGGATATGGAGCTTATACCCTTCTACAAAATAAGAAAAGAGGAAAGAACACAGAAAACTACACTTATTTACATAACAGCTATTGCTCTGATTTTAACGGTGGTCTTTGATATGACTAGAATAGCTTCTCTGGGGGCTATCTTTTATCTCGTCATGGATATGATGATTCACTATGGCTTGATCAAGCATCTGAAAAATGAAGTTAAGGTTAAGATACCCATTGTAACAATTGCTTTTATATTAGATGGTATATGTTTGATTGCTTTTATAATATATAAGAGTACAACGGATCCATTGATCATAGCCATTAGTGTAGTGTTCATTGTGGTTATCCTATTAGTTGAAAAGAGGTATTTAAGATTAAAGTCTTAAGATTAAAGAACACTATTTGAAATTGGTTAACAGAAAAAGTAACTTCCACATAATTAATAAAAAGGGAAACTGAATTTTTAAGTTCTATATTCTTACCCTATCCCCGTCATGTGGAGAAGGTTTGTCTTTTGAAACGTACAATATAAAGGGCTTGAGGC
>JAQICP010000180.1 GCA_027858555.1 Vallitaleaceae bacterium | reverse complement strand
GAATAGTTGTTTGGGCATGGAAAGTCCTTATGAAACGCTTTCCTATTGTATAAAAAATAAAAGCCCTGAATAAATCAGAGCTTTCGTAAATCAGTAATTAGTCAATAACATAAGGCATTAAAGCGATATGTCTTGATCTCTTGATTGAAGTTGTTACAGTCCTTTGATGCTTAGCACAATTTCCTGTAATTCTTCTAGGTAAAATTTTACCTCTTTCAGAGATGAATCTTTTTAACTTATTTACATCTTTATAGTCAACGATGTCTGTTTTTTCTTCACAGAATACACATACGCGACGTTTTCTTTTATTAGTTCTTCTTTTTTGAAATGCCATGGTAACCTCCTATTAATCGGTATCTACATACCTAAAATGGTAAATCGTCATCATCATCGAAGTCAGTACTCATAGGTACAAAACCATCAGCACTACCTGACTTAGGTGCACTTTGAGCTGGCGCTTTAGAAGCAGTTTTTTCAAATGAATTAACATCACTTGAATCTCTTTCTTCAAATGAACGCTTGCTTTCAGCAAAATGCTGTTCTTCAACAACCACTTCTGTTGTGTAGCGCTTATTGCCGTCTTTATCATCATAAGAGCCTGTTTGTATTCTGCCAACGACAGCTACTAATTGCCCTTTTTTAAAATACTTGCCAGCAAATTCTCCATCTCTACCAAATGCTACCATATTAATGAAATCAGCACTTTGCTGACCATCACGAGCAAATCGTCTGTTAACAGCTAAAGAATAATTAGCAATCGCAAGTGGTTCTGATGCTTGAGAATATCGTACTTCTGGGTCTCTTGTAAGTCTACCCATTAAAATGACTTTGTTCATATAATTCCCCTAACTATATTAGGCGTCGAGTCTAATATTTAAGAAACGGATAACAGGTTCCATAATACGAACTCTTCTTTCAATTTCGATCGGAGCTGAAGACTCTGATTCAAAATTAATAAAATAGTAGAAACCTTCTCTGATTTTCTGGATTTCGTAAGCTAGTCTTTTTTTACCCCAATCATCAACTTTGATAATTGTACCACCGAAACGTTCAATAAGTTCTTTTACCTTTTCGATAGCTTCAGCCTTAGCTTCGTCTTCAAGTTTACCATTCAAAATAACAGCAAATTCATACTTATTCATTACTTTACACCTCCTTTTGGTCTATGGCCCCTACGTTTAGTAAGAGCAAGGATATTTCTTGTCACAATTAATTATGATACCACAGGAAGCCTTGTATTGCAAGGCTTTTTGGATATAATCAGCTCGTCCTACTTGGATTTCTAAAGACTTCTTATTTAAGCCCTTGTTTTGCCAAATACATAGCCCCTATCAATCCTGCTTTTTGGCCGTTCTTTGGATATAATATATAATCTTCCAAGTTGCCTTTAATAACACTGTGGTCTATATAACCATTCATATAGTGCTTAAAGGAACGCCGTATCTTAGGAAATAGATGCGCCTGCTGTGCAACGCCTCCACCAATTAGTATGACTTCAGGTGATAATATGAGATTGAAATTAACGCAAGCCTGTCCTATATAATCAGCCACATAGTCCCATACGGAATCATCTTCACCAAGTTTGTGACCAGGTATCCCATATCTGGCTTCTATGGCAGGTCCTGCAACCATACCCTCAAAGCAATTACCATGGGTTGGACAATTCCCTTCAAACTGATCTGCTTCAAGTGGTCTAATGAGGATATGACCCATTTCAGGATGTGTTAATCCATAGAGTGTCTGACCATCAATAACAAACCCACCACCTACGCCAGTGCCGATGGTAAGATAGAGTACACTTCTTTTGCCTTTTCCATGTCCTGACATATACTCACCAAGAGCTGCCGCATTAACATCTGTATCAATCTTAATTGGCACAGCTAGCTTCTCATGTAATACTTTATATATATTGAAGTTGCGCCATTTTAACTTAGGCGTATTAAGAATCTCACCATACCTATCACTAGTTGGGTTTATTTCAATAGGACCAAAAGCGCCAATACCAATACTTTTAACTGGGTGCTCTTTGAAGAATTTAACGACCAAAGACATGGTGATACGAGGATCATCTGTTGGAATTGTTGTCGTCTCTATAATCTGAAATGCTTCATCAAAAACGGCACATACGAATTTAGTGCCTCCTGCTTCAATTGCTCCGTACATATCATTCTCCTTTTTAGGTATAATATAATGCATTTTACAGCACCAACTGATTGGTTATATACCATCACATTAAACTTGATCTCGCCAATAATGTGTTGGATTCCAGTTTAATAGCTCTTTTGCTTTAGTATTTGTCATCAATGTTTCATAACCTTTGAAAGTTGTCCTAATATCTTTTACTTCTGGGTACCCTGCTTTTATCAGATCTAAACTCTTGATGTCCATCGCATTATCATTTGCTACTACATTTAGGTTAATTGCACCTAAGTTTTCAGCTTCAATAGCTAATCTACAGGCACTTGCTGCATCTCTAGCATCAATATAATTCCACAAGTTAGTCACTTTCTGAGTGGGGTCATTAACTACTTTAATGAAGTCCGGATACATCTGTGGCGTAATCACATTACCTAATCTTAAAGAAATAACTTGCATACCTGTTCTGCGATTAAAAGTTGCAGCCATCTCTTCTCCTATAACTTTTGACAGGCCGTAACTATCTTGTGGTAATTGTGGGTGAGCTTCATCAAGTGGCAAGTACAAAGGTGAGAAGGCCTGCTTGGCAAAACAGAAGCCATATGAAGACTCACTAGAGGCAATAACAACTTTACTAATGCCAAGCCCTGCCACTGCTTCAAGTATATTATAAGTACCCATCACATTATTTTTAAAAGTCACTTCGTTTGGATGAGAATAAGCAACTGGAATAGCCGCCAGATGAACAACCCCATATGCTCCCTTAATCACACCATAAACCTGACCCAAATTGGTCAAATCAACAATGACTGTTCTACATACATCTTGATCTGGTTGTTTAACATCTACATTGACAACCTCATATCCCTGATCAATAAATTCTCTTAATACATATTGACCCAAACGACCACTTCCGCCTGTTACTATAATTTTCTTCATCTATTTTCTCCATTCTCTTCATAAATTCTTAGTTATCCTTCATATTTAAGCCTATCTTAAGTCGTTTATTTATCACTTTTTCCAAAAAACTTGATGACTTTTTCAGTTACTGTTACATGTTCTTTCTTATATAGTTTCGAAAATTGTTTGATGACTGGGGCCATATGATCCATCAGGTATTTTTTACGACCATTTTTAACCACGTCATCTATGGAATCCATATAGCTCTTAATGATTAACTCATTAAATAAATCGTAGGTAGTCATTACTGTTGATTTTGTCATATCCATTCCACGAATAGTTGCTTGTTTCATCAGATCCAAGGTCATCGCGCCATTCATTTTACTAATGGACAAGTTCTCTTTTTTACCAACCTGATGCATCTTATTCCAAACAGTTTCAAGATCTTTCATCATGAGTTTGGTTTGATTCATATTGCCATTCAAACTTACAGATAGATTCCGTTTAAACTCAGCAAATTCATCTTTTGTGATTGGGGGCATATCAATAGAATCTACCCCAAGCTTTGATAACCCACTAATACCATCTAATAAGTCACTCAGGGTTGTATATTCATAGTTATCATCAATGAGTTTCTGCTTTTTCATATCATTTACCAATCGATTTAGATAGGCTTTACTACCACCTGACACATCACTGATAATTGCCAACATCCAAACTGGTGAAAACCTAATGCTAACTAGACCAATTCCTTCAATGAATGAGCCTGCTGTTTTTCTGATGACATATTTATCTTTCACTTCATACGCTTTTTCTTCTTGTTCAACTTCAGCAATTTTCTGAATCAGAAACTGTTGAAGCATGCCAAAACTCACCCTATAAGTCGTACTTTCCTTGATGAATTTTGGCAGAAGTAATGTGGTGGCTAATGATGAAACGCCCATAGTTGCAGATACTGCCGAACGAATGGTCCGCTCTGGCAAAGTTGCAATATATAAAGCCTCTATTTTAAGTTTATCCCCTATATTTTCCATAATGTTGTCCTTCCTCAGAACTTGACTGCTATTGAGCTAGACATATCTCTAATTAATTAGTAATAATTCTTTGGTGGTTATTATTTGGTGGTTATTATAATGGGTATTTTTCTGTATCAAACTTCAGTAAATCCTCTATGAATAACATCTGTCGCTCTGTATGATGGATATCAAAATTAGCCAAGGTAAGTAATGCTTCGTCAATATAAGCGAATAAGACATATGATTGCCATAGACGTTTTTCAACCTCTGTTAACGTGACATGCTCCAAATAGCCTTTTTTGAATTGCTCCCACTGACTTATGGAGAACACACAGGGTGGGATATTTTCAATCTCATCATGAAATAAAATTAAAGCTAAAGCTAAATCCAATATTCTAGGAATGCGACCTGCATTATCTATATCTATGAGTACAAAATCATCTTTCACAAAAACTAAATTATTAGCCTTGTAATCCCAAGTAGCATCTACCATCGGTAGTTCTTCAACAAGTAAACTTACAAATCTATCATCAAGCATATTCATGATCTGGTTACGCAATTTTTTGTAAGGTTTGGTTCTTATGATTTCATCATGCATTTCTGATATATCCCTAAGCTCATCTCTCACATCCTCAAAAAAATTATTAGAATTTTTACCTATGTAATCATCCCAATTAAAGCCGTAATCAAATACACTTTCATCAGAACTCAGGGCATGAATTCTACCTAATAATTCTCCTGCTTTATAGATATCTTCCTCTGAACCATCATAACTTCTACCTTCAATGAAAGGATAGACCACCCACTTTTCACCTTCTATAGCCTTATATAATTGGCCTTCATAGGCTATAGGGCGTACCACTTTGATATGATTTTCCTCTAACTTTTTGGCCCAATCAAATAGACTTGGTATTTCTTCAGGGTTGTTTTTAGTCCTCTTTATAACAACTTTCTGACCATCAATGACACTTGCAAATACAGGTGCATATGGTGATATGGATGTCGTGTTTTCGTCTAGCTTATAATACGCATATATTTTTTCCATTTTATCGCCTCGGTTTTATTATTATTGTTATTGCTGCTATTGCCGCCATTGCTATTGCTATTGCTATTGCTATTGCTATTGCTATTGCTATTGCTATTGCTATTAATAATGCTAGCATATAGATTTATTATTAACTATTATTAAGAAGTAACATATAGTAATTCTCACCTAGTTCATACTGTGAGTCATATAAAATATTAGCATGGAGAAAATGTCTTGCCGCTTGATAGCCACTCATACGTTCTCCAACAGGTG
>JAQICP010000070.1 GCA_027858555.1 Vallitaleaceae bacterium | reverse complement strand
TTATTTGAGTTTTCTCTATACCAAAGGAGTAGAGTGACATGTATGTCTTGTCCAATAAGAATCCTATTTCGTATTTTGACAGGTCTGCAATTGAATAATCACCAACTGTATCAAACATGACAACTGAATTGCCGATTTCATATAGAAAAGATTCTCCACTTAGGGAATTCAATTCTCCGTTCTCGTAGACGAACCCTGGAAAATCTTCTGAATTAATGATGTTTTCAAATACAGTAACAGATTGTTTTGCTTCGATAGTCATGAGAATCATATTTGGAATTGAAAACAATATACTTATGAACATGATGAATAATATTGCTTTTACGACAGATTCTTTCAGATACACTTTATAATAAGCTGGGTTTACAAAAGATTGACTTATTTTACTAATTATTCTAGGTTGTTTCATTGAACTTACCTCCAGTACTTTCTATGGCTATTATAGATATAAAACTAGAAAATGACAAGGCATTTCAATATTATTATAAAGTTGCATTATTAAAAACATCTTAATTGCTTTGTTGAGTTTCCCAGTCATATAACGTATAATAAATTCAGATAGTAGAATATTGGAGAGTCTTTGATTCTCAAGTTTGGAGAAATTATGGCAAGTTTTGAGTATACAGTACCCTGTTTGTTTGGGTTAGAAGCAATTCTAAAGAGAGAAATTACAGATTTAGGATATGAGATCAGTTCCGTTGATGATGGAAGGGTTTCGTTTTATGGGGATGAATGTGCAATAGCCAGGGCCAATCTTTTGCTTAGAACAGGTGAACGCGTGTTGCTTAATATTAGAAAATTTGAAGCAACATCCTTCGAAGAATTATTTGAAGAAACGAAAACAATACCTTGGGAGTATTATATACCCAAAGATGGTAAATTTTGGGTGACAAAGGCTAGTTCTATAAAGTCTGTACTTTTTAGTCCGTCAGATATTCAATCAATTGTGAAAAAAGCTATAGTTGAGAGACTTAAAGAAGTGCATAAAATCACTTGGTTCGAAGAAAACGGGGAATCCTATCCAATCAGAGTGTTTTTGAAAAAGGATCAGGTTGAGATTACACTTGATACATCTGGTGAGGGACTTCATAAAAGGGGTTACAGGGCGAATGCTTCAAAAGCGCCGATTAGAGAGACCTTGGCTGCTGGTATAGTTCAGTTATCCGTATGGAATAAGAATCGGATATTAGTTGACCCGTTTTGTGGTAGTGGGACTATACTTATAGAAGCTGCAATGATCGGTGCTAATATTGCACCTGGAAGGAACAGACAGTTTGTATCCCAACAATGGGATAACTTAATTTCTGAGAATATATGGAAAGATGCTTTCAGGGAAGCAACTGACGTTGAAACAAAACCGGAACTTAGAATCCAAGGGTATGATAAGGATTATCATGTACTTCGTATAGCCCGTGAAAACGCTGAAATAGCTGGCGTAGACGGGTATATCCATTTTCAGGATCGTGATGTAGCTGACTTTAGCAATCCAAAACAATACGGGGTTATTATTGCTAATCCACCTTATGGGGAACGACTTGAAGAATTAGACGATGTTATTGAATTATACAAATTGATGGGCAAGACATTTGAACCATATGGATCATGGTCAAAATACATCATTACATCATACGAAGAATTCGAAAATGCCTATGGTAAAAATGCAACCAAAAAAAGAAAATTATACAGTGGTATGTTAAAGACGAACCTTTATCAGTACGTTGGACCACGACCACCGAGATTGAATGGATGATAATATGAAACGAGTAATAATTGGACTTGGTATGGTGTTTATTCTTTTAACAATGAGTATAAGACCCATACTTGCAATTGACATCAACATACGAGTGTTTTTGAATAACAAACAGATAACTTATAATGTAAATTATGGGATTCCCTTTGCGGATGAAAACAATAGAACGCAGGTACCACTTCGATTAACCTTAGAATCTTTTGGTGCCAAGGTAACTTGGGATAATCTTAAAAAAGAAGCAACTGTTACAAAAGGTGCTATAACCGTAAAAGTACCACTTAATGCTTCCTATTTTTATAGAAATGACGAAGTTATTATTATGGATACCATGTCTGTAGCCAAGAGCGGCCGTTTATATATACCAATTAGGGCAGTTATGGAAGCGTTCGGATGTACAGTGGTTTGGGTAGGGTCAGCCAAGAGTGTTTATATTGATTATGCTGTTGCTAACAGCACATTAGAAACAATCCCTCTAAAATATGATTCAAGAACTGTAGGGAAAGTATCTAGTGTCAAGGATCAAGGCGCTATTGGGGCTTGTTGGGCATTTGCGTCTACAGCTGCCCTAGAAAGTTATCTGCTGCCAGATGAAACATATGATTTTTCTGAAGATCACCTGAGTCTAGCTCATGGGTACAATTTAGCTCAGGATGAAGGCGGCGATTATCATGTCGCTATGAGCTACTACGCTGCTTGGAAGGGTCCTATCAATGAAATTGATGACCCATATGGAGACGGTGTTTACAATCCGGATTCAATCGCGGCTAAACATGTTCAAGAAATGCAATTGATTCCAAAGAAAGATTATGCATCCATCAAACTATCAATTATGGCTTATGGAGCAGTTGAATCAACACTGTATTTGGATTATAATGCATTTTATGATAGTTCTAATTATTACAATCCAGTAAATTATGCCTATTATTATAAAGGTAACATTGGAGCCAATCATGATATTTTGATTATT
Source organism: Vallitaleaceae bacterium (assembly GCA_027858555.1). Classification (GTDB taxonomy): domain Bacteria; phylum Bacillota; class Clostridia; order Lachnospirales; family Vallitaleaceae; genus JAQICP01. The sequence goes on along the minus strand of JAQICP010000070.1, from coordinate 3,246 downwards.
GGTTGGGATGATACCTATAGCAAATCCCTTTTTCAAAGTGAACCTTTAAGCGATGGCGCTTTTATATGCAAGAATAGTTATGGAACTGATTTTGGTGATGAAGGCTATTTCTACGTGTCCTATGAAGATGCTAATATCGGCAATAAAAACATCGTATATTCAAAAGTTGAGAATGCAGATAATTATGATCACATCTATCAAACCGATAATCTAGGTTGGGTAGGAACAGTAGGATATGGCACAAATACAGCCTATTTTGGGAATGTATATGAACCTGTAAATAAACGAGAAAAGATTGAGGCAGTCAGTTTTTATGCAACAGGCATCAACACAACTTATGAAATCTATGTTGTCAAATCATATAGCAGTCAGGCCGATGTCAGTACAATGAAGCTTTATAAAAGAGGTACTTTGAACTTTGCTGGCTACTACACCATCCCGCTAACGACGCCAATACTGGTTTCAGGCCAATTTGCGGTTATCATTAAGATTAAAACACCTAATACCACTAGACCGGTAGCAGTTGAAGCTGATAAAGATGTGTCTTGGTTAGGTGAGGTAGATATCAGCGATGGCTATGGACTGATTAGTTCCAATGGCATCAATTGGTCTAATACGGAAAGTCTTGTTAAGAGCAATGTATGCTTGAAAGTTTTTACTGATAAGATTGAATAGGAGAAAACATGGAACTAGTTGATTTAAAAAGTAGTAGCGAAGACCTTGCTGAAAAACTTATTAATTTGTTAAAAGACGGTAAAAAAGTATTTATCCAGCCACATAATATTCCGGATCCTGATGCTATTTCGGCAAGCTTTGGAGTATATGAATTATTGACTTATTTTGGTATTGCTGCAGAAATCATATACGTTAATCCTATTGAAAAGGCCAATTCAAAGCAAATGATCGAGATGTTTGATATCCCCATGACGCTCAGAGATGAGAAAGACCTGATTCCAGAGGACTGTTATCTTGTCTTGGTTGACTCTCAACCTGGCAATGCGAATATAAGTTGTCTGGGAGATGATAAAATTGCAGTGATAGATCATCATAAGGATTTGGATGGTGGCCAGTTTGCTTTTTCGGATATACGACCTAATATTGGAGCCTGTGCAACGATTATAGCGACCTATTATTGTGACCTTGATGTACCGTTCTCTATGAACGTGGCAACGGCGCTTGTATATGGCATTATGAATGATACGAACAATCTGACCAGGCTAAATAATAAGCTGGACTTAGAGATGTTTTATTATCTTTATGATTTAGCTAATTTAAATAAAATTAAAAATATTAAAATGAATGAAATTGGACGAGACGACATACAGGCCTACGCAAAAGCGTTGGCAAATATTGAGATATATAAAAATATCGGCTTTGTTCATATTGAAGACTGTAATGATTCATTACTAGGCACAATAAGTGATATGGTTTATACCATCGAGGGTGTTAATATAGTTGTATCATATGCTAGGCGTTACGATGGCGTCAAACTCTCTATTCGAAGTGGGTTAGATTATATCTATGCGGATCAGTTGGTCAAATTTATAATTGATGAAAAAGGACTAGGTGGTGGTCATAACGAAATGGCTGGTGGATTTATACCTATTGAGAATATTGATTTTATAGATTATCGGGAGCTTGATACTTATGTCAGGTACAGGGCCATAGCATTTTTGGAAAAGGAGAGAGCGGAAAGATGAAGAATAATTTTATACTAAAAGGAAGTGGTGTAGGCGTAGAAACACCTATTGCTTGTATTAGTTGGTTGCCAGAGGGGACTATTAACGGTATTGTACATATATGTCATGGTATGGCTGAATACGCTGATAGATACCATGATTTTGCTGTGTTTCTAAATCAGCAGGGCTATGGTGTTTACGCCCATGATCATAGACAACATGGTAAAAGTGTACGCCCAGGAACCAAGGTGGGGATATTTGGCAAGCAAGATACTTGGAAACATATGTTGGATGATATTGAAATTGTACAAAAACATATCAGAGCTAATCACTCAGTCCCTATGTTTATTCACGGTCATAGTATGGGAGCTGTTATCGTTAGGAATTATTTACAAATTACAAAGTTAAAGTTTGTAAAGGCTGTTATAACTGGCGTACCAGATATTACAGTACCATTATGGCGGATGGGTCGTACCATTGCAGGCATACTGGGCTTATTTAACAAACAAAATCCAAGTGATTTTTTGAATAATCTATCAGTGGGTGGATTCAACAAAGGTTACTATCCCATAGTCACAAAAAACGACTGGTTAAGTAAGGACCTGGGCATATGCCGCAATTATGAAAGCGATCCATTATGCGGGTTTGCATACTCACCTAAGTTTTATTATGAATTAAGTAAAGGCTTTTTAAGTACCCATAAGAAAAGACATATTAAAAAAACACAAAAAATTCCTATGTTGTTTTTATCAGGTGCTGAGGACCCGGTAGGCGTGAATAAAGATAATATGATTAGCGTATTCAAATTTCATCAAAATGCAGGCCTAGAGCCATATATCAATCAGATCATTTATGGCGGTATGAGACATGAAATTCTCAACGAAGTCGAAAAAAATAAAGTCTATGAACAAATTGTAACCTATTTGAAACAATAAACTATTATATTTTCCTCCACTATAGTCGATATAATTACTAGAGACTTGATTGGGGGTATATCTTATGAAACAGAAGGTCTTAGTTAACGTCGATACTTTATCGGCAAAGAAACAAATATTGTCAACCATAGTCTCTGTTGGATATGATTTTGTTGAAGCAAACACCTATGATGATATCAAGTTCAAATGCGAATTGCTGAAAGATAACATCATCATATATATTCATGAATTAGATTATATAATTTACGAAGAAGAGATGGCTTATATTAAAAACTTAATCAACAGAGGCATTAAAGTTATGTTGATTATTGATAAATATGATGTGAGTATTATTGATGAGGCATTAAGTATCGGGATATATGATATTATACAGATACCAATAAGCAGTGATAGCCTAAGCAAGAAACTCAAGACGATTATTTCCGGTAAAATTAGTATGCCAGAAAGCGATAAACCGCTTGTACATGATGCGTCTCAAAAGAAACACAATGCTCAAAATATCGTCAATGAAATCGCAAGAGCCAAGCGCGGTAATTATGAAGTTTCGATGATTATGATTCGAAATCTTAACAAAGAGGTTGTTTTGATTTCTGAAACTATGAAGAAGCTTGAAAGCAAAATGAGAGATACAG
>JAQICP010000051.1 GCA_027858555.1 Vallitaleaceae bacterium | reverse complement strand
AAATCCTCCTTGATGTAACCTAATTTTTTGTAGTGTGTTAAAAACCCCGATGTAATCTTTAGTAACGATTAGTTGATTTATAAGTTATATTACTTTGAATAGTATACCTTTATGCAATTTTGTCATAAAAACATACTTCTTTAAAGAAATATTGTGATAATTAATCGCATACAAAGAATATATAATACTTTCCACCTAAAATCAATGGTTTTTGAAGTATTTGTATGGTTTTATTGTAAATAATTCACAAAAATCAATTCTTATTGAATTATCCCAAATTCAAACGCTTCACTATACATTCTAATACCAATATATAGATAAATCAAGAGATTTGTTTTGATTATCAAGACTTTTTTATCAATTTCATTGTATACTTTATGCAATTAATACATTTTTGACAAATCTGTTAATTATCATCCGTATATATAGTAAAAAGTACTAAATGATAATATTAACCGACCACTCAATTCACTACACGATAACACCTAGTAAGATGATTATATATATTATCTGGTTAGGTATCCACTTATAAAAAGTAGAATTCTAATTAATTGCAATCCTATCTATAGTAAAAAAGAGATAAAATCTATATCTCATCTCAAGTACTTAACTGTTTTCATCTTAATTGATATACTTATAAGAACAAAGTGTATTTCCAGTACATGTCTTATCCATCGATATTTCTTTCAATATTCGGATAAATTGTTTGGGCATAATAAATCTTTCAAAGATATGTAGGTGTAACCAAAACTCTCCGCCACATGATTATATGTCACATGTCCTTGATATGTGTTAACACCCTTGTATAAACTCAGATTACTTAGCACCGCTTCTTTAAAACCCTTACCCGCGATTTCCAAGATGTATGGTAACGTCACACCAGTTAAGGCAAATGTGGATGTTCTAGGCACCGCTCCTGGCATATTAGCCACCGCATAGTGAACTACGCCGTGCTTAATATACGTTGGGTCGTCATGGGTAGTAATGCGATCGATGGTTTCAATTGTACCACCCTGATCTACCGCTACATCCACTATTACTGAACCTTCCTTCATTGCCATTACCATAGCCTCTGATACTAATTTGGGCGCTATAGAGCCAGGTATCAAAACAGCCCCTATTAATAGATCAGCGCCTTTAACCGCCTCAGCTATACTGTATGGATTCGAATTCAAAGTTGTGATTCGTCCATTAAATACATCGTCAATATAGGCTAGTCTCATTTGATCGATATCCAATATGGTTACTCTAGCACCTAAACCAATAGCTATTTTTGCAGCATTTAATCCAACGATACCGCCGCCGATGATTACCACTTCACCTGGCATGACACCAGGCACACCACCTAGTAAGATACCACTACCTTTTGAGTACTTCTGTAACATAAATGCACCAACCTGGGTTGCCATCCGTCCTGCTACTTCACTCATCGGTATTAACAATGGTAAGCTCCTATTGTCTAGTTGAACAGTTTCATAAGCAATAGCTGTCACTTTTTTAGCTAAAAGCATATCAGTTAATTGTTGATTTGGTGCAAGATGAAGATAGGTGAATAATAACTGACCTATCTTTATTCTATGATATTCTTCTGGAATCGGTTCCTTCACCTTAACAATCATATCTGCTAGGTTAAACACATCATCGGGTGAAGGCAATATGACACCACCAGCTTCAATGTATAACTCATCTGGGATGCCACTACCTTGTCCTGCATCTCGTTCAACATATACTTGATGACCACTTTCGATTAAGCTATGAACACCTGCAGGTGTCATGCTAACACGATTTTCATTGTTTTTTATTTCTTTAGGTATGCCTATTATCATAGCTTTCTCCTTTGACATCTATACTTATTGAAACCTGCCCTATATATAGCCAGAATTAACTGCTTGCTTCTGGCAATAACACTAACTATTCAATACGCAATCTTTTTCTTATGCCACCATTCATGTATGCAACATATTCATGAAATTTTTCAACTAAGACTTCGTCAAACAACCCCGCTTTTCCTGAGCTAATTATCTCAAGCGCTACTTCTGTAGGCATCCCCAATTTGTATATTCTTTGACTTACCAATGCATCAAAAGCATCAACTAAACCTATAATCTGGGCTTCATAACGAATATTTTCTCCAACTAACCCACTAAGGTAGCCATTACCATCAACTCTTTCATGATGTTGTTCCACTACTTCAGCCAAATATGCCAATGAAGGAATCTCTTGAAGCACTTGCGCGCCAATCAGTGGATGTCTCTTCATGTGCTCGTATTCTTTTTCATCAAGTCTTTCTTTTTTAAATACGATTCTATCATGGATGACAATCTTTCCTAGGTCATGTAACAACCCTGCAAATTTTAATAGATCGATCTGTTTTTCTGATAGTAACAAAAATCTACCAAATCCTTCTGCTAAAGCTGATACATTAGTAGCATGCTGATACAAGGCATAATCTTTGACCTGAATGATTCTCATAAACGCAGTTGCCAAGTTGTCCTTCTGATCACTTATTTCAGATTGCAAAGTTTTCGACATATTAATCCAGTTTTTTTTGTCTGTTAAGTACTGACTTAGTATGTAAGCATCTTCATCTATTTCACACTTGTAATTAATCGTCTTTTCTAACACCGCCCCTAGTTCAGCTTCAGTCCATGGTTTTGGCAGATATTGATACACGCGTCCCTCATTAATTGCACTAATCAGCACATTAAAATCAGAATACCCAGTCATTAAGATATTGACTGTATATTCACTGACTTCCCTTGTATACCTAATTAATTCAAGACCTTCTATATATGGCATCATTTGATCTGTGAGTAAAATGTCATACTTATTCTCCAACATACGATCTTTTGCGATTCTAGAATCTGCCTCTATATCGATGTCGAGAGCTAAATCGAGCAAATTAATCTGCCTTTTTAGTGCATTTAGCACACTGACCTCGTCATCTACAATTAATATCTTCATAGCTTGTCTCCTATTTTTTTTGTAATGTTAAAACAAAAATTAATTTCCCATCCTTTTCTGTATAACCATAAATCATACCGATTGGGCCACATATTTCCTTGAAAACATCTTCCATAAATTCCAGTTTCAGTAAGTCCAGGGCTTTCACTTGTATATCAGAACTTGGACTACCAATGTCTGTCTGATCAACCGCTTTTGCAACACTATCTTTGGTCATAAGCGTAAGTGTTAATTGCCCTTTCTTATCGGAGCCCGAGATTACATTTAACCCAAAGGCCATAAATGTCTCTTTGAATGTGAATATAATCGTCTTAACTATGGCAATAGCAACTTCCAGATAGATATCAACAACTTCCTCATTGTACTTAGTATGATTAATGATACACGGCACTTCTGCTGCTATTTCTTTGATCAGTCTTCCAGCTATCTCTTCTGGCTTAAGTGTCTTCATATCAAATAGCACGGCTTGTACAAATAAATCATATATATA
>JAQICP010000045.1 GCA_027858555.1 Vallitaleaceae bacterium | reverse complement strand
GCAAAATAGATCTGTACATCCTCAAAGCCCACCTTCGACTTAGTAACTACTTTTGAAAAATCTTTTGTTATTACTGTTGGCATACTAAAATACTTTTCAATGTATTCGGCTAAACCATGAATATTAGCACCACCACCAACAAGGTAAATACGTTCTAATTTGCCTTGATTCCTTGAAGAATAGTAATCAATCAATCTGCCAATGCCTGTTAATATCTGGTTTATTGCACCAGTCATATCATTGCTAAGGTAAGGATTGTCAATATTCTCATTATCAAACAAAGATCTCTCTAGACTAATTCTGAGTGCTTCTTCTTCATCTACTTCAAAATGATTCTTAATACTATCGATCAGTAAACTACTACCATATAATAAGTTTCGATTAAACTTCATAACATTATTATCAATAATCGACACCATGGTGCTATTACTACCAACGTCTAATAATATATTAACGCCATCTCCGAGTCCGTCTTTGACAGCGAAACTTGCTAAACTAATACCTGAATAATCAATACCAGCTGGTTTTAAATCACATAACCTAGCTAAAGAAACGTAATCTTCTATAAGCTCTGATAATGCAGCGATAATATTGACCTTCAGTAACTTTTCACCTTCATCTTCCACGGTATCAATTATGTAATGATCTAAGATATAATCATCTAAATTAACTGGAAAATATTCTGAAGCGTTCATCTTGATAATAGTACTTAACTTACTGGGTTTAAGGTTTGGAAATTCAACTTCACGCGTAATAATTTTACTACTGGCAAGGGTGAATATAACTTCCTTAGATTTCATTCTAGATGTTTTTAAGGCCGACTTAATTATGTTACTGATTTCTTCTTTATTGACAATTAGACCGTCATTCAAACAGTTCTTAGGTGTTGGCACCATTGCAAAATGAATTACTTTCGCCTGGTTTCTAGTTCTTTCTAGTTCAGCAATTTTAATCTGATGATTACCAATATCAATCGCAATACATTTTTTAGGAAAAGCCATTTTTGCCCCTCTTTCCGATATAAATCTAACCTATAATCCACCCGATATACCAATCAATTATAACTTGTCCCCATATGGCGCTGACCATGATGCCAACTGCCAGATACGGACCAAACGGTATTAAGGCTTTTTTGTTAACAACCCTAAGTCCAATTAACGTAAGGCCTATTACTGCACCTAACACTGACCCGAGTAATAAGCTTAAGATAATCCGTTGCCACCCAAGTAATAAGCCTGCCACTGCCATAAGTTTAATGTCACCGCCACCCATTTTCCCCTTTGTGATGATTGCTATTAGGAAGAGTAATGCGCTGACACTGAAAAATCCTATTATATATTGTGGCCAATTAACTATGTTGAAAACAAGGTTTACAAGACCAAGGATTCCTATAGCAATAACCAAACTGTTAGGTATGGTTAAAGTCTTAAGGTCAATCATAAATACAATTAATAGTATCGAAAAAAGCGCTGCGTATATAGCTAATTCGATACTGATCCCATATAACAAATACAAACCCATATAGGCCGCTCCGTTTAGCAGCTCTATAATGGGATATTGTATTGAAATATGTGTTTTACACTTATAACACTTTCCCTTAATAGCAATATAGCTAATAACTGGAAAGAGTTCATACCATCTAAGTGTATGACCACAGGTCATGCAATGAGATGGGGTTATTACGATTTCTTCTTTTCTAGGTATACGGTAGATGCATACGTTGAGGAAGCTACCTACCAATAGACCTAGGATTGAAAAGGTTATGATGTTAAGCATTGTTTATTGATTTTCATATGTTGTGTCAGGAATTGGGTAAACCATTACGCCACCTGTTGTAACATCACCTGTTGCTGCATATACTTCAATTGTACCATCCTCCGCAATTGAAAAATAAAACGTATCTGCATCTGCACCTTTGAATTTAGGAGTTGGCACACTGTTTAATTGGTTAGCAACTGCTTCTGCAAATGAATCTACTTCACCTTGATCTTCAGTTAAATTAGTTACTACATCATTAACATTTGAAAATGTATCTTCTTTTGCTTTAACAGTAGCGATTGCATCTGCAATCATTTTTGAATTAGATATATCAGTAGTTCTTCTTGAATTGTCAACTGCTGACAATACGTTAGGAATAGCGATTGCTGCGATAATTGCAAGGATAGCAATTACGATGATTAATTCGATTAATGTGAAACCTTCTTCTTTTTTCCAAACTTTGCTAAATAATTTTTTCATAGGATACATATCCCCTTTTCTAAAAGTTTTTTTGTTGATAGTTGTTTGCTATATAAACACCTAGCGGTGTTATATTAGTGTTACTGTGTGTATTCAATGTCGGGTTCTGGATAAATCATCAAAGCACTACCTGTTGTAGCAATGTCTACGCCATCGCCGATATAGACTTCTATTGTTCTGCCTTCTTCAACTAGTAGTATGTAATTAGTTAACGTCATGCCTGAAACTTTATATTTTGGTATTGGTATTGCTTGATTAATCTGTGTAAATAACTCTGCTTGAAAATCATCTGTCAAATCGCCACCCTCTGTGAAACTCGTTGATAATCCGTTAATATTAAAGGGAACGAGTTCAAAACCGGAGTACTGTCCTTCCTGAGCTAAAATTCTACCCGCTGCATCTGCTATGATTTTCCCAGATGCTACATCTGTAGCTTTTCGTGATCGCTCTATAGAATCTAAAACATTTGGGATTGCTATAGTTGCTATAATAGCTAATATGGCAATAACGATTATCAGTTCAATTAAAGTGAAACCACTTTCTTTTTTTAGAAATGTCATAAGTGCTCCTTCTATAATTGACCTAATCCTTGGTACATTTGGAACATCGGCTGAATAATGGCTATGACAACTGTGCCGACAACAAGTGCAAGAACAACTATAATTAAGGGTTCTAACATGGTTGTGAGTTGAGAAACCGCTGTCTCTACTTCGCTATCATAAAAATCTGCTACCTTATTCAAAATCGGTTCTAATTGCCCCGTATTTTCGCCAATTCTAACCATATGTGTAATCATTGGTGGGAATACACCCATTTCCTCTATAGGTTTAGATAGAGGCATCCCTTTGCTTACTTGGTCTCTAGCATTCATTAAGCCTTTTTGTACCGTATAATTATCGACAACTTTAGATACAATTTCAATTGCATCCAACAAAGGTAATCCTGATGCTAATAATGTGCTTAAAGTTCTTGAAAACCTTGAAGCAACTACTTTTCGAGATAAGTTGCCAATAATCGGCGCTTTTAAAGATATGCCGCTTAATGTCATCTTCCCGATTTCTGATTGTCCGTAGAATTTGAAACCACCAACGATAAGAACTATCATGGCTATAAGAATATACCATTTCGTTTGGACAAATTCGCTCGCGCCAATTAACATACGCGTGATAAACGGTAATTCCATACCCATATCCTGAAACATGCCCACAAAAACTGGTATTACAAAAACTAAAAGGATAACCACAACACCAACTGCCAAAATTGAGACAATGATGGGGTACATAACAGCTTTTTTAACGGACTGTTCTGTCCGATACTCTTTCTCAAAATGAACCGCCATACGTGCTAGTGCAATCTCTAGATTACCACTGGCTTCACCTGCTTCAATCATATTGATTAAAATTGGTGTGAAATACTTTTCATATGGTCTCATGGATCCAGCCAGTGACTCTCCTGTTTCAACAGAATTGTATATGTTAGCTATGATCTTCGAGAAAAATTTATTATTGGATTGCTCCTTTAATAAATTAAGGGCTTCAAGTACACTGATGCCCGCTGTTAAAATTGCTTCGAATTGCTGACAAAAAACAGTCAAGTCCTTAACCTTAATCGGGTTCCCGAAAACAATATCTTTCGATAATGAATTCACCTCAACAACCGATAATGGAAAGTAGCCTGATTCCTTCAAAACGTTAATTGCCGCATTTTTATCTGAAGCTTCTATCTTACCTTTTTTGTTTTTTCCATCCTTGGTAATGACCGTGTAATTGAAATTAGCCATAGCCAACCCCCTTCTGGATTTATTATATTATAACATGGGAAGTACCTAACACGCAAGCATTTTTCTCATTTGGGCAAACAATTCAGATAATAATAGATATTATTCTGAATTATCCCATTATTCTTCGTTGCATACTAGGTGCATCCACAGAATAAATCATTGCTTGTTCTCTTGTTATTTTACCAAGTTTAAGTAGTTCTAGCAGTGCATCATCCATGGTTTGCATACCTATACGCTTATTTGTTTGCATAATAGACAGTATCTGGTGGGACTTTGCTTCTCTTATTAGATTTCTAACAGCTTGATTGACGTGCAATATCTCAAAAGCTGCTACACGCCCTAAACCATCGGCTGTTGTAATTAATTGTTGTGAGATGACAGCTTGTAAAACACTGCCAAGTTGTACTCTTATTTGTTGTTGTTGATGTGGTGGAAACACATCAATTACCCTATCGATTGTGCTGACAGCTCCCGTTGTATGTAGCGTTGACAAAACTAAGTGACCTGTTTCAGCTGCAGTAACCGCTATGGAAATGGTTTCTAAGTCACGCATCTCTCCAACCAATATAACATCAGGATCTTGTCTAAGTGCTGCTCTAAGTGCGTTGGAATAAGAGTTGGTATCAAGTCCTATTTCTCTTTGATTGACAATACTTTTTCCATGTTTATGTAGATACTCAATTGGATCTTCTAATGTGATAATATGAGCACTTCTTGTCTTGTTAACTTGTGCTATTATAGATGCTAAAGTAGTGGATTTACCACTTCCTGTGGGCCCTGTTACAAGTACTAAACCTCTTTTAAGTTTGTTTAATTCAACAACGCTTTCTGGCAAACCTAACTTTTCAGGTTCAGGGATTACAGAGTCAACTAATCGTAACGCTGCTGCAAGAGACCCTCTTTGTTTATAAGCATTGACACGAAATCGGCCAATAGTTGCTATTGAAAATGAAAAGTCAACTTCTCCGAATTCGGATAAATGGGCTTTTTGTCCATCACTAAGCATCTCGTAAACCAAGACTTTAGTCATATCAGGTGTTAAGCGATCATAGTTCATATATTTCAGATCACCATGCATTCTTATAATAGGTGGCACGCCAACCGTTAAATGCAAATCAGATGCTTTACTTTGTTTTGCTTCCGTAAGAAGTTGTTCAATTGTGATCAAACTAATACCCCCCGATTATTTAACTGATGATCTAACCTACTATCATTATAATAATTTGCCTTTTTTTGATATGCAAAGTTGATTCTAGTCATTTTCATAAGCTACTCTAATCATTTCTTCAACAGTCGTTGTTCCATTAAGAACAAGTCTAGCTGCATTGTTTCTAAGCGTTACCATACCGCTTTCTAATGCTACTCTTTTTATATCGTCAGTATTGCCACCTTTATTAATGACATCTCTAATCTGTTCGTTGACCACCATAATCTCATAGACACCAATACGTCCTGAGTAGCCCGTTTCACTACAAACATGACAACCAACTGGTTTAAATAATTTTAACGGTTTATCATCCAGTCTTAATGCTTTCTTTTGATATGTGGTTGCTTCAACCTCGACGGTACATTTGGGACAAAGTCTTCTAACCAATCGTTGTGCTATGACACCAACCACTGATGCACCAATAAGAAAAGGTTCAACGCCCATATCTATCAAACGTGATATGGAGCTTGGTGCGTCGTTCGTATGGAGCGTGCTGACAACTAAGTGACCAGTTATGGATGCCTTAACCGCTATTTCTGCAGTCTCACCATCTCTAATCTCACCAATCATGATAACATCGGGATCCTGACGTAATATAGACCTAAGTGCCGAAGCAAATGTTAAGCCGGCTTTTGGATTAACATGGACTTGATTAATCCCTTGAATCTGTGACTCAACAGGATCTTCAACTGTTACTATATTAATATCATCTCTATTAATCTCATTAAGCGAAGTATACAGTGTGGTGGATTTACCACTACCGGTTGGTCCTGTAACCAATATGATGCCGTAGGGATTGGTTAAGATGCCTTCGAATTTTACTAAGTCATCATCAAAAAATCCGAGTTGACTTTTACCTTTGGTAAAGCCCTCCTTGGAGTTAACCCTCATAACTACTTTTTCACCATATACTGTTGGTAGTGAAGAGACACGAATGTCGAACTCATTTCCATCAACTTTTATAGATATACGACCATCTTGAGGTCTTCGTTTCTCAGCTATATCCATACCTGCAGTGATTTTAATTCTTGCTACAACAGCTGGTAAAATTGATTTTTCGTATTCGAACATACTTTGTAATGCGCCATCTATCCTGAATCTGACTCGAATATACTTCTCATATGGCTCAATATGTATATCTGATGCCCTATGTCTTACAGATTGCTCAAGAATGGTATTAACCAACTTAACAATGGGCGCACTTTCTATTAAATCTTCATCCTTGCCATCACCTAAATCATCTAAATCCAGAGACTGTTCTGCCTTGAATTGCTCTGCTGCATTCATAGCTTTTTGTCTACCATAATGCATCTCGATAGCCTTATGAATCGCTGGCTCTTCAGCTAATAATGCTACGACATCTTTTCCTGAAAATATCTTAACATCATCTATCGCAAATATATTAAGTGGATCTGCCATTGCGACATATACTTCTGTTTCTGTTTGTTTAACAGGAATAAGGGTATGTTTTTTGGCCAATGCCTCCGTTATTGTACGGGTTGCATTGGTATCAATTTCATACTCTTCTAA
>JAQICP010000572.1 GCA_027858555.1 Vallitaleaceae bacterium | reverse complement strand
AATCTATCTGTGCTGTACCACCTGTTTCAGTAGAGTCCAAGAAAATTCTACCATTGCTTGTATCATAATTAGCATTAATATTAAGCCCACTATCATTGATGGCTGCCATAAGCTCACTAACACCTTCTCCGGTTGCTAATGTTATAGTTTCTGATGTCGTACCATCTGATAATGTAAAGGATAAATCTGATGTTGAAACTGTATCTGATGTATTAGATCCATTCTCTCCGATATCCGTTGAGTATAGATGAGCGCCTTTTGCTAATTGGCTTACACCTACTGTATAAACACCTTGCATCGCATTAGAAGTTGCAGATGCAGCTACTTTTGTTGTATCACTTGAAGAAGTTGATCTAGCTCTAAAGACTCCTGAAGATTTCAAATCAAAAACATTATCCGTATAGAAAGAGTATAATTTTGTATTCACCTCTTCCCAGACTTCAACTTTCATCTCAGCTTCAATCTTTTGTCTATCCACTTTATCGTATTTCATTTGTTCAACTTCCATCAATTGTTTAACGATACTTTCCGTATCAAGCCCTGATGCTAATCCTGAAAATTGTATGCCTGCCATAGGATTCACCTACTTTTCTATATCAAAATTGCTGTTATTTGTTTCAACTAATTTTTTTTTGTTTAGCTAATACCATAGCCTGTTTCCAAGTGTCTCTAATTTCTCTTAGATGCCCACAAACTTCTTCTAGTATTTCATTGTCTTTCTTTATATTAGCTTCTATAAGTCTTCTCATGATGTAATCATAAAGTAACGCTAACCCTTCTGACACTTCATAATCCATATTAAGTGTTATTTGAAATTCCATAATGATATCTTGTACCCGAATATTAAATCCGTGAGCACCTTCCAAATCATCTTGTTCAATTGAATAGATAGCTTTATTACAAAACTTAATTGCCCCGTTATATAACATCAAAGTTAGTTCTTCTTGTGATGCTGTTAGGATGGCATTATTTGCGTAAGTATTATGTCTGTTGTTAGTCATAAAGTGACCTCCGTTCTATTACTTTCTATCGTTTTTCATCTACCAATAATCCTGCAAATTCCCACATCATCGCAACGGCATCCAATGCCTTTTGTGATGGTATTTCTTTAATAACCTCACCAGTCTCTTTATCTGTGACTTTGACCATAATCTGTTTGGTTACTTCATGAACAGAAAAACTATATTCAGAGTTGGCACCATTGACCTTACTATTAGCCTTTTCAATGGCATCTAACAATACTCGCTCTCCTACACCATCCGTATTACGTGTTAATTGTTGATCAGACCCTTGTTGTTCTGCTTGCTTCTGATCTGTAATAACATGATCTATCTTGTTTTTCGTAATAGATTTCATCTTATTTGCATATGTATCTGTGGCCACTTTCGCTGTAGCTTGATGACTTACAGGCGTTATCGTTTGATTGACTGTATTATTTTGGACATCCATATCCTTACCACCTTTCTTCCATGATTGACGTTTATACACTTAATTAATCTGTCAACAGATCAAATTAATTAAATATATAATCTTATAAAGTATAAAGGGCGCCTAGCGAGCTAGGCTCCCTTTAAGTTAATCATTAATTATCTAAGTAATGTTAATACACTTTGAGTCGCTTGGTTTGCTTGTGCAAGCATTGATGTAGCTGCTTGAGAAATAATATTATTCTTAGTGAATGCTACCATTTCGTTAGCCATATCAAGGTCACGAATTCTTGATTCAGCAGCTTGGGTATTCTCTTCAGTAGAATTCAAGTTAGAGATTGTATAATCAAGTCTGTTTTGAACAGCACCCAATTTAGATCTTTCAGATGAAACAGTTGATATTGCATCATTAATTGTAGTAATAGCAGAAGATGCACCTGCTTGTGTTGATAAATCAACAGCAGTTAAGCTTAATGCTGATGCTGACATATCTGATACAGAAAGACTAGTAGTCTGACCTTCATTAGCACCTATTTGGAAATCAACTGCATTAGTTGCTACTGTTAATGTAGATGCTCCACCCACAGCTGTTAATTGTGTGTCAATTTCGATATCGAATCCACCAACAGAAACAGTACCATCTGTAGAATCAGTTATTGTTGCAGCACCTATTTCTGTACCATCAGCATCTGTCACTGAAAATGTTGTTGATGCATCAATATCAAACGTTGTTTCTCCTGCTACTAAAGTAGCATCACGAGTTATTGTAATCACACCGCTATCAGCTGTATTAAGCGTAATATCTGTAACTCCCGAAGCATTATCTAAAGATTGAGCAAGCACTTCACCATTAGCATCTAACAGTGAAATATCCATATTTGCAGGAGTTGTTTCATTTGCAACAACACTAATTGTATAACTACCAAGTTCTAAATCATCTGCCGCTGTAGTAAGAGCCACATCTGTAATTCCAGTTGATAAACTTCGAGTATTATCAGTTGCAAATGTTACTGCAGTAGTTGTAACAGTATAATCGCCCGCTTCTAAACTATCATTAGTAATAGTAGCTCCTTCAAGTCCTGCTGCATTCGTAGCATCAAGTGTTGCAGTATTCGCCATATCACCATTTAATAATTTTTTAGTATTAAATTCTGTGTTTTCGGAAATACGATCTAATTCTGATTTTAATTGAACTACTTCTTTTTGCATTTCTACTCTATCTGCGTCAGTATTAGTATCTGTTCCAGCTTGAACTGCTAATGTTCTCATTCTTTGTAAGATTGCGTGAGATTCGCTTAATCCACCTTCAGCTGTTTGAATCATTGAGATACCATCTTGAGCATTTCTAGATGCTTGATGTAAACCATTTATTTGGCCTCTCATCTTTTCAGAAATTGCAAGACCTGCTGCATCATCTCCGGCTTTGTTAATCCTAAAACCTGATGATAATTTTTCCATATTACTGCTTACTTTATTATTAATTGAACCTAAATTACGTTGTGCATTCATCGCTGCTATATTGTGATTAATAATCATAGGTAATTCCTCCTTGAATTATGGTTGTTATTACGGCATCCATGCCGCACACTGTTGGCCAACAGTTAACATATTTTGTAGTTGCATAATATATATCGGATGAATTGTATAGAACTTAACCCATTCTTGTGTTTTTTTTGTGTCTTTTTACTTATTTTTTAATAAAGCATTGGTAAAGTGTCCAGTGTAATGGCATAAGGGCTATTATATGCCTCATATAGTTCATCATTACTAGAATAGGTTCCCCATCGCCGAATACAAAACTAAACCTATACACTAGAGCTTTTCAATCTCTGGCAGTATAGGTTCTTTTTTGTACGAATTATAATGCAATCTATTATTTAAACTTTGCCTGATTCATCATCGCTTTAAGCTTGCTCGCTGTATCATTATTAATAAGCGCCGCTGCTTTATTTTCTTCTTGTATCTGTAGATAGATTTCTTTGCGATGAATCTTGATATGCTTTGGCGCATCTATACCCAGTTTTATCTGGTCTTTTGTAATAGATAATACGGTCACTTCAATCTGATCATCAATAATAATCGATTCACCAATCTTTCTTGATAATGCTAACATATCTATTCACCGTCTTTCTTAGCTGCTTGAATTTGTTCATATAGATTATGTCTTACCTGATATTCTTCTCCTTCTACTATTACTTGAATGCCTTTAAGTGTTTTGTTATTCACAATTATAGGCGCTTTCAGGTTAGCAGTTATGTCTTCGAATTTTCCAGGTACAACTATAACAGAAAAAACACTAAGATCTGTCTCTTCTAATTTACCAATCCTCAGAATTAGCTTATCATCAATCTCAGGGCTATACGTAGGGAACCAAGATACTGGATTTACCATTGGTAAACATATATCAGAGTCATCAACGGATTGAAGCCAACAAAATGCTTGCATCTCATTATCCTCATTGTCATAAAGAATGACATATTGCCTAAGTTCTTCAAAACCATAGATGCCCTCTTCAAAAGTCACCAATTTATTGTCTTCAATTGTTACTTCACCAAAATGCTTTGTTTTTACTTTCATGGTTTCATCTCCTTATTACTTGGTATGGGTATAGTTTATCATATTAGAAATATTACTTCTATAATTATATTCACTTTAGATTATCCTTATCGAAGAAAATCCAGTAAACTTTGTTGCATAATCTGTGTAGAGGACTGAAGGGATGCTGTGTATACAATCTCTTGAGCTCTAAGATTCAGTGTGGCTTCTGTCATATCAGCATCTTCATTAATGGATAAAAGATCAGTAAAATTAATCTTATCATCTTCAAGTCGTGCAATAGTTAGATTCAATCGATTAACCCTGCTGCCCACTTCGGCTTCTTTGATAACGACTGTGTTCAGGTGATCGTCTAATTTAGTCATCATATTCTCAAATACATCGCCAAGTATGTCTTCTTCTAATGATTGCTGGATAGAACCGTCCGTTGGTATATTCTCTATTGAATTGAGTACCTCCTCAAAATCACGATACATGTCAACAGTAAATATATCTTTCGCATTGGTATTAACATCAATTTCCTGGTTATAGCTAATCTGATAAACCATCTTGTCGTTCGGTGGTATATAGGCATTACCAGTGGTTTGATTGATTGATTCAAAATACATCTGCGGATTCAAGTCACCTTTTGAAAGACCACCCTTCTCATAGGTAAAATCAATATTTGCTGGAAATGCTGCAGCTGGCACAGTACCATCCACATTGTCTTGATTAAATATCATCTCACCAGTGTCCTCTAAAAAGTATATGGTATCAGCTGGTGGTTGATAAGCACTGTCTCCAGGTAGTAATCCCGTTCCTGAAGAATCGGTAGTCACCAATGTATATGGTGCTGGTATATTAGAAGGCACAAGAGGTGCTGCGCTTTCAGATACGCCAGAATAACCAAGTCTATATCTAGGTACATCTATTACATTCTCGCCTATGACTTTTTGCACAGTTGAGATGTCACTAGCACCAATGTGCTCAGTAATTTCATAGGTGTCAGGCATATCTTTCGTAAAAACAACTGGTTGATCGGTCTTGAATCCTGCAAACACGAATCTACCCGCATAATTCACATTAGCCTCATTGAATATCTGGGTTTTGATCTGTGTTAGTTCCGCTGTAATATTAGCTCTGTCCTCAGTTGAATATATGTCAGATGAGCCTTGAACTGAAAGTTCTCTTGCTCTTTGTAATAAATCCAAAGAATTATTCATTGCTTGCTCATTAACGCTTAGCCATGAGTTGGCATCTTCAGAATTAGTTTTGTACTGACTGATTTCTCTTACGTTGGTCCGGAATTTCAGAGCACGCACTGCGACTATGGGGTCATCAGATGGTGTCTGAATCTTCTTGCCAGTTGATAATTGCATCTCGTATTTCTGCATCATTTCTTCATT
>JAQICP010000528.1 GCA_027858555.1 Vallitaleaceae bacterium | reverse complement strand
GGTAACTGGCTACCATCTGCGCTGCAGAAGGCCCTCTAGTTTTGCGTCCCAGTTTTTCAACTGGTTTGCCTTTATCGTTGATAGTTACAAAAAGTAACTGTCGTATCACCAATAATTGTAAATAAAAAACTTCCCTTTCGGTAACTGGCTGCCATTACAGGCCCTATAGTTTTGCGTCCCAATCTTTCAATTGGTTTGCTATTATCGGTGAAAAGTAACTTTTACTTCTTCATTAAGTTATATACGTATTATACACCCATATGAAGGTTATGTCAACCCTTCTAGTTATTTGATCTTAAATGTCTCTGATTGATAAATGATTATGTCCTAAGTAACGACAAATGATTATGTCCCAAATACAATATAAGTATAATGGTCTTTATTAAATCCTTAGTATTATATAGTAGCCAGCTTTCTTTTTCATCATTATAATAAGCTGGCTACTTTGTTTACCTTTACTTAGAGGCCACTAAATCAAGTTGGTCGACATCAATAGCATGAATTATTAATCTTGAATCCGGATTATACACTGGATGACATGTAATCAATGTCAGTACTCTATACTGGCTACTACCTTTCATAACTGAGAAATCATCAGGTGCTACTATCAATTTATCAAAAACCTCATAAGTGATGGTCTCACCGTTAATTGAGGTGACTTCAATCTCATCCCCAATTTCTAACTCATCTAATCTATTAAAATAGGAACCAAAACTATGGCTTCTATGACCTGCAAGCACTGAATTGCCAATCTCATTGAGTGGTGCGGATTCAGGCACGTGACCTATGTAATATCTAAGGGTATCTAAATCTGCTCCTTCACCAATAGGATATTCCAAATCTATCTTATCAATCTTGATAACGCCTAACGTCTTTGGCATGACTTGTAGACTTGATGGTTCTGCTAATTGATTCCCACTAGATACAGTTATATCGTTCTGGTTACTTTCAGCTTGATTTGTCTCATCTGACCCCCACAACAAAGCGTCGTTAAGAGCATCTAGGTCAGTTGATATCACTTCATTATTACTTTGTTCTAAGCTGGTATAAAATTCATCCAACATGTCCTTTTGTTGATTATTGGCAACTAATCTACCGATAATCGGTATTGCTATAATTGACAATCCACCAATAATAAGCAAGGTACTGATAGTGTTTCTGATTTTAATTTTACGCTTTATAAGTTTCTTGTCCTCTATTTCGTCAACAGATTCTTTTAACTTTTCATCATAATTATCCATCTGCTTCCTCCTTGCGTTTTCGATTATATTGATTCATGCTAACCGTTACGCCTTGATCTAATATCATCTCTACAGCCTTTGCTGTCTCTTTAACTGTATCTATCATAATTGGTATCTCTTGTTTTGTAAATTGACTTAGTACATAATCTGCCAAATCCCACCCTGGTGGTTTTTCGCCAACCCCTACTTTGATTCTTACAAATTCATCTGTTCCTAGGTGTTGTATAAGACTCTTAACACCATTATGGCCTCCAGCGCTACCCTTCAGTCTAATCCTTAGGGCACCAAGTTCCAGGCTAGTATCATCATATATAATCATGACATTCGCCGCGGATAAATTATAAAAATCAAGTATGGAACGAATAGATTCACCGCTTAAATTCATATAGGTCTGTGGTTTGACAAGAATTACTTTTCTGCCTTTAATCACACCTTGACCGATAAGTGCTTTATGCTTTTTTCTATCTATCTTAATATTATGTTCAAACCCCAGTCTTTCAATAACTTCAAAACCAATATTATGTTTTGTAGTCTCATATTTAAGACCTGGATTTCCTAAACCTACTATTATATACATCTATATAACCTTCCTATCTAATAATCTAAAGTTATTATACCATGATAGCAAAACTCTATGGCGTTTTCATGACAATTAGCAACAAGTATATGTTTCCTCGGGAACGGTCTTATTAAGGAAAGCACAGGTTTTGACAGTTGCTTTTTCGTAAAAAAAAACAGCTATGTCAATATCATGGATTACCCTAGATATTAACAATAACTGTCCTACTTTAATTTAATCGAATAATTTGGATATGGATTGATTCTTATTGATTCTAAGAATCGACTCACCAAGAATTCTTGAAGCAGTTAACTGCTTAATTTTACCAGTTTTTTTATATTCAGGTAGATTAATTGTATCTAGTACAACCAACTCATCTATGGCAGATTTTTCAATACGATCAATAGCCGGTCCTGATAACACACCATGGGTACATGCTGCGTAAACTTCACTAGCACCTTTTTCTTTTAGTGCATTAGCTGCGTTACAGATAGTTCCAGCTGTATCAATCATATCATCTACTATAATAACTTTTTTACCCGTTACATCTTCACCAATAATATGCATAATTTCACTAATATTTGCTTCTGGTCTTCTTTTGTCAATTATGGATAATGGCATATCAAGTTTTTCTGCGAATTCACGACTTCTCTTGACACTGCCGATATCCGGTGAAACCACAATGATATCTTTAAGTTGTCCTTCGAATTTTTCTGAATAATATTTGATGAGTAGTGGGTTTCCTAACATATGATCAACCGGTATTGTGAAGAACCCTTGAATTTGAGGTGTATGTAGATCCATTGTAAGCACACGGTCTGCACCTGCAACTTGAAGCATGTCTGCTACTAATCTAGCTGTAATTGGGTCTCTTGCTTTTGCTTTCCTATCTTGTCTAGCATAACCATAATATGGTATTACTGCAGTAATTCTTCCTGCTGAAGCACGTCTAAGAGCGTCAATCATAATGAGTAGTTCCATAAGATTGTCATTAACTGGCGTCGAGGTTGACTGAATTATAAAGCAATCAACACCTCTAACAATCTCATTTACTTTAACATAAGATTCACCGTCACTAAACATACTCACTTCAGCATCAGCTAACTCAATCCCTAGATAATCCGCAATTTTTTTAGCAAGTATTTTGTTAGAATTACACGAGAATATCTTGATGACATCTGTGTTGTGGATGGTACTCGTCATATGATCCTCCTAATAATAGATGGGCATGTAAACGCATGTTATCAGACCCATTGTTTTCAGTTTCGTTTCCGTTTCACCCAATCATCTATATTTATTTGTTTTGCTCTAGCAATTCCGAGTGCATATGAGGGTACGTTTTTTGATATGGTTGAACCTGCTGCGGTATAAGCATTTTCTTCAACAACTACTGGTGATATTAGATTAGTATTACATCCAATGAATGCATTATCCTTTATAGTTGCGCGATTCTTATTAACGCCATCATAATTAACAACCACTGTGCCACACCCGAAATTAACATTTTTGCCAACGTCAGCATCTCCGATATATGTGAGATGTGATACTTTTGAGCCGTCTTCTATGATTGCATTCTTAATCTCAACAAAGTCACCAATCTTAATATGATTACCTATGGTGCAATTAGGTCTAATATAAGCATATGGACCGACTGTTGTATGTTCACCAATCTTGCTGTTAAAAACATTGGATTGGTTGATTTTTGTTCCTTCACCTATAATTGATGAATCGATATAACTGTTCGGTCCTATGATGGCATCTTCACTAACATGAGACAATCCTACTATAGTAGTGCCTGGTAAAATGATTGCATCAGCATCCACAGTTACATCCTTACCTATATAGGTATGCTCTGGATCTGTGATTGTCACACCTGAGAGCATAAGCTTTTGATTAATTCTTGTTTGTATTATTTTACCCGCCTCAGCTAATTGAACTTTATTATTAATACCGAGTATTTCTTGATAATCGGATGTTACCATGGCATCATCCTTCATACAAGCATCCATTATAACATTCAAAGTATCCGGCAAATAATATTCACCTTGTGTATTATCGGTTGTAATCTTAACTAATGCATCCACCAAAGCTTTTGCCTCAAATAAATACCTACCTGAATTGATTTCTTTAATAGCTCTTTCATCATCACTAGCGTCTTTATGCTCAACACTCTTCATGAATTCACCGTCTTGGTCTCTAACAATCCTACCGTATCCTGATGAATCTTCAACTAATGTGGACAACACTGTAACTGTTTGGTTTGTCTTTTGGTGATATGCTTGCATCTTTTTTAATGTGCTACCAGTTATCATTGGCGTGTCGCCAAATAATATGAGCGTCTGTCCCTCGGTTCCAATAAATGACTTGGCTTGCATAACTGCATGACCCGTTCCTAGTTGCTCGTCTTGCTCTACAAAAACTACCTGATGCTTCACTTCTGCCATGACTTGATCTTTCATATGGCCAACTACGACACATACTTCCAGAGCTCCGGCTTCAATTGCAGAATCAATCACATAGTCTAGCATGCTCTTGTCAATTATTTTATGTAAAACTTTCGGTATCTTTGACTTCATTCTTGTTCCAGCCCCAGCGGCTAGAATAACTACTTTTAACATAAGCACTCTCCTGTATGTTTTTGCCAACAACATTGTACAACACTTGCTAATCTTTAGCAAGGTAATTTAGGAATAAAGTGTACTTCCAGTATGCGTCTTATCCCTCGATATTTCTTTTATTAGTTGGATAAGTTGTTTAGACATAGTAAGTTCCTGTTGAGAACTTTATACTGCAAACAAAAGAACACCATCCCTAGATGGTGCCCATAGTATTATCCCTCAATGTATTCTAATTCCTCAGAATCAGTTAGCATAATTGTTTGATATTTATTTAGTATGAAATTCTGAATCTTATCTCTTGTCTCTGAATTAATTGGGTGAGCAATATCTCTAAACTCACCATCCAAAGCCTTTCTACTCGGCATGGCTATAAAAAGACCTTTTTCTCCTTCGATAATCTTGATATCATGAACTACAAATTCATTATCAAAAGTGACCGATACCACTGCTTTCATCTTACCTTCTTTAGCTACCTTCCGCACTCGCACATCAGTAATCTCCATTGTATACCCCTTTCTGCTACAAGACATTAGGGGGCTACCCTAAAAGTCCCACATAGTTGTATAGTTTATGTACCTCATACCAAATACTTCATAAGATAATTATAGTCCAAAGAAATTTATATTTCAACTTTTTTTATTATCTGGCAACATGAAAGCCTTATATTTAAAGGTTTTGATAATTGATAGCAATTAATCACCCTTACAGGTAAAATGGTTCTCTATTCACTATAATCTCAATCTCACCTACTTCTGCTTTATGAACACTCCCATTAGGGATATTACATTTTGAATCCACTATACAATTCTCTATATAGCAGTTATCACCAATATAAGTGCCGTTAAGTATGATAGAATTCTTAACAATTGAATTACGTCCTATAAATACTTTTCTAAATAACATAGAGTTATGTACTTCACCATTAATGATACATCCACTTGAAGACAAACTGTTTCTAACCAAAGAGCCTACATTAAACTTGGCAGGTGGCTCGTCTTCAACCTTTGACATAATCGTTGGATCTTGTCTGAAAAAGTAATTTCTAACATCTTTGTCAAGAAAGTCCAGGTTGGCATTATAATATGAAGGTAATGACGCTACGCTTTTCCAATATTCATCATGTACATAGGCGTATATCTTCTTCTGTTTACGATACCTGATAATGATATCACTCACAATATCGAACCTTTCTTCCTTCGCAATAGCTTCTAACATTTCAATAAGTAATCTTCTTCTGATAATGTACATGCCAGTTGAAACCAAATTACCCATTGGTATAATCGGCTTTTCTTCAAATTCATTAATTCGATTATCGTCATCAACTTGAACCACACCATAACGATGTAAGTCTTCGCCTTCAACATGCTTACATACAATTGTAATGTCGGCTCTTTTTTCAACATGGTATGCTAGTACTTTATTAAAATCAATCTTACAAACTGCATCACCTGACGAAATAATTGCA
Organism: Vallitaleaceae bacterium; assembly: GCA_027858555.1. Lineage (GTDB taxonomy): Bacteria > Bacillota > Clostridia > Lachnospirales > Vallitaleaceae > JAQICP01. The sequence goes on along the minus strand of JAQICP010000528.1, from coordinate 6,923 downwards.
TATGGTTCATGACTGGTTTTAAGATACTCCATGTTCTGATTGATGGCGTCTGCAGTACCTCTATACCACAAACTATTGTCATGGGTAAGATAAGGTGTGAAAACAAATAGCCCACCGTGTTTACGTCCAAAATCCCACCATTTGGAAGAACTAAGATGTTCAACTAACGGTCTTGAATTGTACTGTGTTACAACGGCTACCTTATTAATACCTGAGTTTGCCATGTTGCTTAAGGCAAAATCAATAGCTCTATAGCTTCCTGCAATTGGCATAGCCGCTAAAGCCGTATTTACTGTGAGATCCTTTAGTCGTTCATTTTTACCACCAGCTAAGATAATGCCTAATGCTCTCATAGTTCGCCCCCCTTAGCTAATAAATTAGTACCACTTTCTAATATACCATCCGTAAATTCTTCTTTTGTGAAATTACCATATAAAGAACAGTTCTTTCCAATCTTGATGCCTTCTGGTATATAAGTGCGCTCGCCAATAACGGTTAGCCCCGACCAATAGATCTTAGGAAATTCCACATTAATTGTATTGTCTCCAACACCCATAACAACATTCTCATCAATAATACATCCCTCACTGATGATACTGCGCTCTATGACTGCATTATCTTTTATAATGGTACTACTCATGATGATTGAATCTCTGATAATAGTATTCTTGCCAATCATAACATTCGAACCAATAACAGAATTATAGACTTGACCTTCAATCTCAACGCCATCACCTAATATACACGTCTCAACATTCGAATCTGGTCCAAGAAATTGTGGTGGTTGAATCTCATTCTTGGTATATATCTTCCAATAAGGTTCGTATAAATTGAATTCGGGCACCAAATCAATTAATTCCATATTAGCTTGCCAATAGGCTTCAAGTGTTCCAACATCTTTCCAAAACCCATCAAATTCATAAGCAATCAGATTAGCGCCTTTTTCTAATAGATATGGTAAGATATGTTTCCCGAAATCAGAATTTTCATGTGTTTCCTCCATAATTTTCAGGGCACTTTTGAGTGTAGACCAGTTAAAGATATAGATACCCATACTTGCTAAATCACTTTTTGGATTAGCTGGTTTTTCTTCAAATTCGATAATTTTACGTCCGTCTTCGGTATTAAGGATGCCAAATTCATGTGCTTCTTCTAAAGGCACTTTATAAACGCTAATGGTAACATCCGCATTGTTTTGCTTGTGGTAGTTAAGCATCATTTCATAATCCATCTTATAGATATGATCTCCGCCTAAAATTATGACATACTCTGGATTGTAATAATCAATAAAAGACATGTTTTGATATATCGCATTCGCTGTTCCTGTGTACCAATCTCCTGATTCACTACTAATATAAGGTGGTAGTAACGTAGCGCCACCGTAATTACGATCCAAGTCCCAAGGTATACCGATTCCTATGTGTCTATTTAATTGTAACGGTTGATATTGGGTTAATATCCCTACCGTATCTATCCCGGAGTTAATGCAATTACTTAATGCAAAATCAATTATCCTATACTTTCCACCAAAGGCCACAGCAGGCTTTGCCACATAACTCGTTAGAATTCCTAACCTACTACCCTGTCCTCCAGCAAGCAACATTGCTACCATTTCCTTTTTTCGCATTGTATGCCTCCCTTCATGTAATAAGTTTATTTTATCACATATTCTCAGTCAATATAACTAATATTTTCAGATATTTCATAATATTTTTATTAGATTTCCATAATGATATTAATCTTTACTGATTCTTATATCAATTCTTATTTGGGTATATGAATATCTTGTTCTTCTCTTCATCAATATGATCTAGCTCAACCATTGCATAATAATCATCAATTAATTTTACTGCAGGTTCTTTTGTAGCCATGACAAAAGCTTTTCCCATTACTTCAATATTCAACTCTCTTAATAAGTCAATGACGCCTTTTGCAGTACCGCCAGCTTTCATAAAATCATCCACAAATAAGACTTTGGATTCTCTATGAATGGACTTAATCGGTAATGCCATCGTTTTTATAGCACCATTAGAACTGGCCATATAATTCATCTGTATGGTTGTGCCTTCGGTAAGTCTAGCTGATTTTCTGATTGTAACCACGGGCTTATGTAGAAGTCGTCCAATCATCATCGCAAGGGGTATGCCTTTAGTTTCAACTGTAACAATATAATCAATCTCTGTATCTACAAACTTAGTTGTAATGGATCTTGCGATTGTTTCAAGAATGGACGGTGTATACAATATATCGGTAGTATATAAGAATCCGCCAATAATAATTCGGCTTTCATCTCTAAGTAGTGTACACAAATCGAGTGCAGCAGCTTCCATTTGTTCTGCGTTATAGATCGGTGAATAATACAAGCCACCAGCAGCACCAGAAATCGACTTGATAATGCCCAGGGACTGCTTCTCAAACAAATGCCTTAATATATCTATATCTTCACTTAGTGTGGACTTTGCACTGTCTAGAAGCTCTGAAAAAAATTGCAGTGTAAATACCTTCGAAGGATTTTGTACGAAATAGTGGGTCATGATTGATAATCGTTCAGATTTGCTTAATTTTTTTTCCATATTATTACCTCCTGTTTGTTAATTCATTCTTTTCTTCAATTTCCTTTAAGATTAGTCTATTATACACCAAAAACCCGAATAATATAATAAATTTCACCAAAAATATTCGTTAATAGTGTGTGGCGTACTAAGCATCCACATCCTGAAATGGTAAATATTGACCACTGGCAAAATTCTATTAAGTTTATTAAATTCACCAAATAAAAACTGAGCCTACTAGTTCACCAGTATGGCTCAGTTCAATTATAGTGATGCATTTACTCAATAAGTTTAATCAATATATTCAGCAATTTTATCCAATAATTCCCAGGCACTTTCGGTTGTATTGCCGATAATAGTGATGATTATATCATTCTCCACATAGTACCCAGAATAAAAGGAAACACCTGGGTCACCGCCAACTAAGTAATAATTCTTTATAGTATGGTTATCCGTATATTGAATATATACACCGAGTCCATAGGCTGATTGATCATCAATGATGGTTTGCTCTGACAAGATCGCCCTAGTTAGTTCTTCATTAACTATATGCCCACCTATTAAAGCAGACCACATCCTGACTATATCTGCTGTGCATGTGAATAACCCGCCATCTGCTGTACATGTTTTTGGTATAGAAAGTATATTGCTATACCATGCGCCACTATCATCATACTCATAGCCAAGGGCTGTTCCTTTTGGTAATTGGTTCGTTGCGTAACAGCCTGTGCCTATGAGACCAAGTGGTTTAACAAGATGCTTTTCAATGAACGCGGCATATGACATGCCACTGATTTCTTCAATTAAGATACCAAGAATGACATAGCCGGAATTACAGTATTTATATCGCTCCCCGGGTTCAAAATAACTATCGCCCTCTACTAGTAATGGTAACATATCTTTAGGCCCGTTAATTGCATGAATCGGAACTTTTCCAAATAACTCTGTAAAGTTTTCAATAACATCTTCATCAAAATAATCATAGATGCCAGATGTATGTGTTAGTAATTGTCTCACAGTTATTCTACCTTTAATATTCGGAAAATCGTATGGCAATCTAGCCAATGCATCTTCATCAAGACTTAACTTACCCGCTTCAATTAATGTCATAATGCCAAGAGCTGTAAATAGCTTAGTACCTGAAGCAATGCCAAACTTGGTGTCAAGTTCATTTCTGATGTCGTCTTCTCTTTTTGCAAAGCCACTGGCAATATGCAATATTTTTTTGCCATTTTCGTTAATCTGTATAACCCCAGAGAAATCCTCAGCACTAATCACTGCCTCTGATAATTTTTGTATATTCATATGCCCTCCTCTGTAATAACATTTGATATAGCACGCTTTTTTCTTATCGGTAATATCAGTCTTTACTACTTGTCTTTATTACTTATCGCTGCACTGAGTCTATGCCAAATCTTAACTAATCAGTTGATATTGTGCTTCATGCAAGTGATAATACAAACCTTGTTTTTTAAGAAGCTCATCGTGTGTGCCGGCTTCTAAGATTCTTTTATTATCGATTACCATAATAATATCCGCTTTGCGAATGGTTGAAAGACGATGCGCTATAACGAATGAGGTCTGACTCTTCAATAATCGACTGATCCCTTGCTGTACTAGTCGCTCTGTTTTCGTATCGATACTTGAAGTCGCCTCGTCTAGTATGAGTATATTAGGTTAAGATAATAATGTCCTTGCAAATGCAATTAGCTGCCTTTGTCCAACGGATAATTCAGATCCGCCTTCATTAACTGTGGTCTCATATCCTTTTTCTAATTTACTGATAAACTCATGGGCATGTACGGCCGTCGCAGCTTCAATAATGTCTTCATCGGATGCATCTAATCTGCCATAACGAATATTATCATTAATGGTGCCTGTGAATAAGAAGGTGTCCTGCGTCATGATGCCCATCTGACGCCTTAGGCTTTCTATATTGACATATTTTGTATTATGACCATCGATTCTTATACTACCCTGCTTAATGTCATAAAACCTGCTAATAAGGCTTACTATGGTAGTCTTACCACCACCTGTTGGTCCCACTAATGCAATCGTCTGACCTGGTTCGATTGTAAATGAGACATCATCCAGTATGGTTGTATTGTCATCATAAGAAAACGTCACATGGTCAAATTCCACCCTGCCTTCAATCTCAGGCATCATCGGCGATTCAATCTGATCCATAATGTCTGGTTCAATATCCATTATTTCAAAAATTCGCTCTGCTCCTGCCAAATTCGTAATGAGTTGATTGTAAAAATTAGATAAATTCATAATAGGCTGCCAAAATAGGCCGATATAGGTGATGAATGCCACCAATAGTCCAACGGTGATTGTGTCTGTTTGAATATATGCTATACCAAATATGAATACTAGGGCCGTACCGATTCCCCATGACAATTCAACCATAGGCCAAAATAGGTTGTTTAAGTATATCGCTGAAAAGAAGGCATTTCTATGTTCTTTTAATAATTCTCTAAAACTACCGCTGGTTTGTGCTTCAGCTGAAAAACTTTGAACCACTTTGATGCCTGAAAAATTCTCATAAGTAAAAGCGTTTATATTGGATTTCTTGGCCTTTTCGACCTGCCAACGTTTATGGGCTTTGATTTGAATCAACCACATGCCAATCACCAGGAAAGGTAACATGGCAAGTGCCGCAAATGCCAGCCGATAATTCTTAATCAACATAACCGTCAGCACTGCAATCAGTGTTATAAAATCTGGAATTAGGGTTACAACACTATTGGTCAGTAAGTCCTTAAGGGCATTAACATCCCCTATAACTCTTGCCAGTATCTTACCAGCAGGCCGCTTATCAAAGAAGTTGAATGACAGCTTTTGGATATGTTCATATAACTCTTGTCTAATCTGTACAAGTATTTTATTGGTGACCTCAGCCATCAGCCTGATTCTGATTTTCGATAAAATCATAGCCAGCAGATTGATGCTGAGTGCAATTCCTGCAATAAAGAATAATCCAGTATAATTAGCATTTGCGATATACTGGTCAATGGCAATTTCCATAAATAGCGGATTGACAATCGTTACCGTTATAATTACCAGCATGATGCTAAGTACGATTCCTACAACTTTCTTATAGGCTAACATATACTTAAACAAACGCTTTATTGTAGTTCGTTTGATAACCTCTTTTGTTAATTCATCTTCTCTAAAATTGTTGATACTCATATTACCACCCCTTTTTAGGCTTACCCCACTTGTTCTTTTTTATAAGCATCATAGACTTCATAACCTTCATATTGCTCAACATATGTCTCATAGTAACTACCTTTTTGATTTAGAAGTGTTATATGCGTACCTCTTTCAACAACTTCACCGTCATCTAGTACAATGATCTCATCTGCATTCATAACCGCTGATATACGATGAGCTATGACGATTGTCGTAATACCATTCATATCACTGATTGCTTGTTGCACCTGTTTCTCAGTCTCTAAGTCCAGTGCAGAGGTGGAATCATCGAACACAAGTATTGGCGCATTTTTTGCAAATGCTCTAGCCATGCTGATTCGTTGCTTCTGACCGCCAGACAAGCCAACCCCTTTCTCCCCAATAACTGTTTCGTAACTTTGCTCCATTAGAGAAATAAAATCGTGTGCTTGGGCGTTCTCGGCTGCAACCGCCATTATTTCTGGCGTAATATAGTCTTTTCCCCCCAGTTTAATGTTCTCTTCTATGGTATCAGAGAACAGGAATGTATCTTGCATAACCATTGAAATATTACTTCTAAGACACCCTAAATCCAGGTCTTTTACATCGATGCCATCAATAGTAATATGACCCTCTGTAGAATCACAGAACCGACATAGCAAACTAACAATTAAGCTTTTTCCCGAACCTGCTGCGCCCATGATAGCAAGACTTTTTCCTGGTTTAATAGTAAAGGATATATCTTTAAGCACTTGTTTTTTATCAAAAGACAAGCCTACCTGATCAAACTCAACATTGCCAGATAGATGTTCTTTAACAATGGCATCCTCTTTTGATTCTATAACCGGCTTCTCATCAAATATCAGGTTGATCTTTTTGACTGATGCACCGGCCTCTGCCATCAAGCTGCTGAGCCACCCTAGCAATCGCATAGGCCATATGACCATGTATGTATACTGTGAAAAACGTACCAGTGTACCAAGGGTCAGTTCCTCCCCAATTACAAATGCACCACCAATTACAATCACAAATACAATTAGTAAATTATATATAAATTCAATGGTCGGGAAAAACCGACTCCATATTTTCATCTGCTTAATGTTAAGATTATAATATTCCTTGTTTTGTTCGAGGAATTTATGGGCCTCGTATTTTTCACGTGCAAATGCCTTTACTAAACGAACGCCTGAAATA
>JAQICP010000565.1 GCA_027858555.1 Vallitaleaceae bacterium | reverse complement strand
GATATGCCTATTATTCAACCCAACTTTGGATAGCTGCCAGGTACTTGCAAGCAATTACATTGTTAGTCGCATTCCTATTTATAAAGTACAAAAGAAAGCTTCATGACTATGTTATATTTAATATATATCTAGGGATATCAATTCTTATATTATTAAGCATTTTTGTATGGGACATATTCCCAGAGTGTTATATTGAGTTTGCCGGATTGACTTTTTTTAAGATAATAAGTGAGTATGTCATATCCCTCATATTGATTGTAGCATTGTTAGTTCTATATCTGTTTAGACGGTTTTTAGACCATAAGCAATTATTGTATTTGGGTGCGTCTGTTATAATCACTATTTTTTCGGAACTTACATTCACCTACTATGTTAGTCTTTTTGGATTTTTCTTATTCCTTGGACATATATTTAAGGTGATAGCATTCTATTTTATATATAGAGCCGTTGTTGTAAAGAGTATTCATGAACCCTATGATATCATATTCAAAGAACTTAAAGAGCAAGAACTTGATTTGAATGATCAAAATGAGAAGCTTGTAGAGATTGCCAATAGAGACCATCTATCGGGTCTATTCAATAGAAAACATATTGTTGACAGAATTGAGCACGAGATTACATTGTATGGAGTGACTGAAGCTATGTTCACTATAGCTATTATAGATATTGATAATTTCAAGCTAATTAATGATCGCTTTGGTCATATGTATGGTGACGATGTTATCAAAATTGTAGGTGCTATTATTAACGAAGAGATTAGGCAGGAAGATACCTTAGGTAGATTTGGCGGTGATGAATTCATCATACTCATGAAAGATACTGATGAACAGCAAGGCGCTAGGTTATTAAGCCGTATACAAAACAAATTGGCTCGGATCCACATGAAAGAGTCAATCACAATAAGTGTAGGTATAGGTTCCTATACTGGAAAATCTCTTGAAGATTTTATACATGATGTTGATATGAATTTGTACCAAGCTAAGACCCTAGGGAAAAATAGGATCATAACAAATGCACATCTAAAAATATAGCAAGCCAGTAGGTTTGTTATATTTTCTTAGAATATAGCTTTTAGTAATCCTATTAGCATAACCAAGCCAATAATAGGGATGATAAAAATTAATCCAATTGGTATTAAACTAATAATGATAATCGCAAAGATTAACCCAAATATTAGTTTGAAAACACCAATACTTATTTTGAATACCACTTTTGCTATTAACAATACAATAATTAAAAATAGTAAGAATTCCATAGTATGAGCCTCCTTTAATAAACTTCTGTGTTAATTGTATACTAATATAATTGACACTTGGTTATATAATCATTAAAATAGGATTAAACTTGATAAAAGGTAAATCAGCATAAGGAACTTAGAATGAAGTACATATAACAATAATGAGGTGTTTATATGATAGTTAAGAGAATCCAAAGCAAAGTGATTCTTATTAGTTGTTTGGCATTGATGCTTGTGGCATTTACAAGCTGTAAAAAAGCGGTGGTGTACCCTGAGATGGAAGATTTGGCTGAATTTGGCAGATCTATATTCCATAGTGGAGAAGCTATTGTATCTTCTGATTTTGAGGAGAGTGTTATAAAGAGTGCGTTAATTGTAAAGGCTCGATTGGTGTCATATGAAGTAACTGACGAGGCTTACACCATATATGAGTTTCAGATTATAGCGTCAATTAAGAATACGTTTGGGGATGAAAAGGTTTACTTGTACGAACCAAAATTAGCATCAGGCGACCTGTTATATGAGGCGGATGGTGTTTATGTATTGGTCTTATCTAGAACGACCGATTTGTATTACCAGCAACCCGTTTCTCATAATTTCAATAACTTAAAGATTCAACTAGACGAGAAAGACAAACTGCTAGTGGCAGAGGCAACCTCAGGTGAGGTGAATCTGAAAAAAGAGCACGATTTAAAAACTTATGAGGACTTAGTCGCTTATATTGAACTTATAAGAGTTAACAATACTGAGATTAAAGACGGTAGTTTTTCATTTGAAGGCAGGCAGATTATCTCTACAGATATCGCCGATATAGTTGAGGGGTCCACATTCATTCAATTGGTTACATTGAAAGAAGTACTTTATGAAAACCGCTTACTGAGAGAATGCCTATTCCAGGTTGAAGAAAGCTATAAAGGGGAAGTAGACCAAAATATTATTATTTCGATTCCAGCCTTCATTGATATTGTTATTGATCGCACTTATTTAGTTGGACTATTCAAGGATGGTAATTATAATCTTTCAGGTGCGAGTAGTATAGTGTGGGAAGAGGACACAGCCGGAATGGAGGCATTTATGCTTGTTATAGATAGCCTTATAGTTGATGAAGAAGAAGAAGATGAGGAAGTTCCAGTTGTGGAAGTCGAACGGGAATGGATTGTTAACTCTGAATATCTGCCAAGTTACGAGATTAATCAAGATATGGCAGGGTGGTTTAAAATAGAGGGTACGGTTATTGACTATCCAGTTCTACTTGGCGAGGACAATGAATATTACCTTAAACATGATGTAAATGGTAACTATTCCGTTAATGGCTCAATCATACTGGATTACAGAATGAATATACAGAACATGCAAAATCAAACACTTATATATGGCCATAATATGAAGGCCGGCACCATGTTTCATGAGATTACCTATTACAAAAACAAAGAGTACTATGACGCCCATCCAATTATAGAGTTTAATACTATATATGATGATATGAAATGGGAGGTTTTTTCAATACATGTTATTGACAGTAATTACATACAGATATTGGATTATCCTTTAAGTGATCCTATTGAATATCAGGCATATCTAGATGATGTGATCGAAAGGTCCATGTTCATAAGTGATGTGGATGTGACCATTGATGATAAGATAATCACGTTGGTGACTTGTAGCTATGAATTTGATGGGGCAAGGACCATTCTCCATGCGAAATTAATGGATTAGATAAATATCAGAGTCCAATGGGAAGGTAGTCTGCATACCTAACCCATATACATCTGCCATCAACTAAGGTGATGATTCTTTCGAATCACCACCTTATATTTTTTGTTCTGCAGTAGGAAAGTGCTTATCAGAAAACCAGAACTTTCCATGAGAACAATTTCACTCTGTTTTGAAATTAAAGGTTAATCTGCTTGAATTTAGGAATCAGTATGGTATGGATCAGTTTATGGGCTCCCAAGTTAAGTGCACCTAGACCAATGACCACGATTAGTATAACCGTTCCCAGTGAAAGTGAAAACTTAATCGTGAAGAATATTATCCCTGCAGCAGTTAAAAGCATAATGATCATATTATATAGGACGTTCATATTCTGCTTAACCGCTTGCTGTTCGTTATCCCAGCTCAGCTTAGGATTCAATAG
>JAQICP010000555.1 GCA_027858555.1 Vallitaleaceae bacterium | reverse complement strand
GATGAAGAATGCTGTGTCAAATGCGGAAAGAACTAACCATGAACTGTCAATAATTATATTTGATATTGATAATTTTAAAAACATAAATGATCAATATGGCCATAGCAATGGAGACAAAGTTTTGGTGAAACTCTCAGAGATTGTGAAGCATAGTATTCGAGAGTGTGATGTTTTCTGTAGATGGGGTGGGGATGAATTTATTCTTATGCTACCAGAATCTAATCTTGATAATTCATATAAGGTGGCTGAAAAAATAAAGTTACTGATTAGTGAAGCTGATTATGAATACCATTTATAGTCACCTGCAGTTTTGGAGTCGCAGCAAGGCGTGATGAGCAAACGGATAGTGACTTGATAAAGTTGGCAGATATAGCTCTTTATGAAGCAAAAAGAGCTGGAAGAAATTGTGTTGAAATTTCCAGATAATTAGCTTTGCTGATGCGTTGCTGGAACGTTGACCACTTTCAAAGTTAGTATGTGTTATCAAATGCAAAAATGAGGAAAGCAACTATTGAGTTAATCGGTAGTTGCTTTTGTCTTTTTCTATATTCGCTTGGAGTCCAATCAATACCTTGAAAATTATGAACAGCATCAAGAAGCCTATGTCTCATATAAAAGGATGTCTTAAGACTTACATCACAAATACGAGCCGATTTACGAATAGAAAAGCCCATTACCATACACTTAGCATATTTAACCCATTGTTCCAGTTTTACATGAGAATTGGCCATAGGCGTTAATGTTAAGTCATTAAATGTTTTTCAACAATCTTTACATCTAAATCTTTGCACATCATTCGTTTTACCATGTTTGATAACTGATGTACTGCCACAATGCAAACAAGCAACGCCATTTGAATAGCGTTGTTCTCTACTTTCACTATGAATAGATTTAGTAAATGATTTAAATGAAATTAGTTCACTTTTATGATTGAATAACTCTTCAATTTCATTATCACTTAATGATTTAATATCTTTAAAAATACTCTTTCTTGATGGCATGGCAGACTCCTTGCGAATGTATGTTTTCTTGCGTTTTAGAACATAAGTTCGCATTTGTCAAATAACAACACTAAAGTCTAACAGAGCCAAATTAAAAAATAAATTCATATGAAAGTATACAGAACATATGCAAAACGGAGGAACCAGATGGAATTGAAATCAAAACCCTTTTACTTAAAGGATGAGCAAATTAAAAAGATTAGTACGATACTACAATCAATGACTGAGGATGAAAAAATTGAGCAATTGTTTTGTCCCCTTGTATTTACCAATAATCCTGACGTCCTGAAAGGTATGATTAGTAGATATGGATTTGGCGCTGTTATGTTCGAGATGGCGATGCCTTAGAGACACAAACAGCTATTAACACATTGCAAGAAAACTCAAAAATACCATTGTTGATATCAGCAAATCTAGAAGATGGTGGCAACGGAATCGCACATACTGGCACTTATATGGGCCGACAAATGCTGATTGCAGCTACAAATCAAGTAGACATGGCTTACAAACTGGGAAAAGTATGTGCCTTAGAAGGTAAGGCAGTAGGCGTGAATAGGACATTTTCTCCAGTTATTGACATCGATTATAATTTCCGAAATCCCATAACAAATGTGAGAACTTTTGGAAGTGATATGGCTAGGGTCCTTGATATGTCAAACGCATATATTGAAGGTGCCAGTGAAGAAAATATACTTTGTACCCTTAAGCACTTTCCTGGAGATGGCATTGATGAACGGGATCAACATTTAGTGGCCAGCGTCAATACCCAAAGTATTGAAACTTGGGAAAAAAGCTATGGAAAAATATATGCCGACTTAATTGATGATGGCGCTAAAGTTGTTATGGCAGGCCATATTGCTATGCCTTCTATGGAAGAATTATATGATGGAGCACCATGTAGAGAAGTCATACCTGCCTCATTGTCGAAGAATATTATGCAAAAACACTTACGGGAAAAAATGAACTTTAATGGATTAATAGTAACAGATGCAACACTGATGGTTGGATTTACCTCAGTTTCAGAAAGAGAATCTGCAGTGCCTCTTGCTATTGAAAATGGTAGCGATATGCTTCTTTTTACAAGAGATTTAGATGAAGATATCAATTACATGAAACAGGGTTACAAGAAGGGGATACTAAGTGAACAGCGTCTAAATGAGGCAGTAACTAAGATTCTGGCGCTCAAAGCCTCCATAGGTTTGTTGGAGGACAACGCGGTGATTACAAGAAATGAATCAGAGCTTACAATATTAAGGAATAAGGAACATGTATCATGGGCAAAAGAAGCAGCTGATTTGGGCATTACTATGGTTAAGGATACCTAGCAGTTGTTGCCAATTAATTCTAAGAAGCACAAATGTATTTTACTTGAAATCCTAGGTGATTTTGAGTCTAATGATAGGGTTTATAATCAGTTTGAATCTTTGTTAATTAAAGAAGGGTTTGAAGTCACGAAGTACATACCTGAAACCATGGAAACAATTTTCGATGAAGATAGTGTTGAACGTTTTAGAGCAAAATACGATTTAGTGATGTATATCGGCAATATTGAGAATGCCAGTAATAAAACTGTATCAAGAATACATTGGCATACTTTGTTTGGTGCAGGCAATAATCTGCCATGGTTTGCCAAAGAAATACCCACATTATTTATCAGTGTAGGAAATCCTTATCATCTGTTGGATGTGCCTATGATTAAGACATATATCAATGGATACTGTCATTCCCCTTATGTAATAGAGTCTGTTGTAGAAAAAATAATGGGACGTTCCGAATTTAAAGGAACTAGTCCGATTGATCCGTTTTGTGGTCTATGGGATACAAAATTATAGTGAGAATAGGGAGTTAATATGATTAAAGCAGTAATATTTGACCTTGATGGCGTTATTGTGCATACAGATTGGTGCCATTATTGAACTATTTGACACAATTTCAGATGGTACAAATATCACCCATAGTAAGCCGGACCCAGAAGTTTTTCAAATTGCAGCGTTTAGTATGAGAGAAAACCCAAAAGACTGTTTAGTGGTTGAAGATGCCACTGTGGGTATAGAAGCTGGAAAAAAAGGTGGTTTTATAACCGCTTCAATTGGCACAGCAATAGAGCCAGGCTTTGGAGATTATCATTTAGGTGCGTTTGCAGAACTGATAGATATTTGTGGGAACTCACAAAGAATGATTTTAAATGAAGGAGATTCGTAATGCCGATTAATAAAACTAGCATGGCTGGGGTTTCCTATTGCGTATGTGGTTGCTCTGATCAGTGACTTGTTTATCGTAGGACCAGATCCACAAGTATGGAAGAAGGTGGCAGTTATGTCTACATCCATGGTTTGTGGTATGGTTATATAATATACCAGTTAATTTTGTTGTTGCATTTCCATTGCAGGTGCAGGTGTTAATAGCTGGACCATTGGTGCGTTTCATATTTAGACGTTTATTTCCAGTGGGGGCAATTGCTTATTAAGGGGACATTAACTATAGTTGACAACCCCTTACATTTATATCATTATTAATGACATAGCAGTATTATAGGTTGCTATGCAAGAACTAAGACGTAAACACATTGAATGATGCCATGACTTTGAATAAGTTGTATAAGGAGGAAGAGACTATGTTTAGAAAAGAAGAAGATAAAATTTTTGCAGGGCAATTATTCAGTCCAAAAGCGGCAGAATTGAAGGCAATTAAATTGAAAACGCATAATCTTTGCACTGTCTATAATCAGACATTAGAAGACCAAGAGGTCCAAAGAAAAGAAATCATTGATGAAATTTTTGGCAGTGTTGGAGAGGGCGGTTTCTTTCAGGGTCCGATTTATATACATTATGGAAAACATACACAAATTGGAAAGCGCTTTTTTGGCAACTTCAATTTGATCATACAAGACGATGCCAGAGTCATCATTGGTGACCATTGCAGCTTTGGACCAAACGTAACCATCGTTACACCAGTACATCCAATGTTACCGGATGAACGACGTCAAATGATAAATGAAAGTGGTGAAATAACATACCTTTGTTATGCCAAATCTGTAACTATTGGCAATGACTGCTGGTTCGGTGCCAATGTGGTTATATGCCCAGGCGTCACGGTTGGTGACAATTGTGTGATTGGAGCAGGTAGCGTTGTTGTCAAGGATATTCCTGCCGACAGTTTTGCAGCGGGCAATCCATGTCAAGTTATTCGACGGATTACCAGTGAAGACAGCATGGTGTATAAACCGGATATATTGGGGGAGAATCAAGTGATGGATTAATTGGAGGCCGCATTAATCGATGTTGAATACTGAGCTTGTACACCTAGTGAATGAATAGTTAAAAGTTATGATATAATAGATGAGTTAACCCATGATTAACATTAAATAAATCCATAGTATAGGGGGATAAGATGACGTCAAAAGAATATATACAAAAGTTGAGAACAGCTAAGTATCCACTTAGAGGTAATAAACCTAAGGCTATGAAGGCACAAATGAAAATATTCGAGTCTCTAGATGATCATTTAATGCCCGATGTTTATGGTAATGGAGAGGTTATAGAGAACTTTGAAAAACTACTGAGTGAAGAGTTTAAAAAGCCTGGTGCCATTTTCTTTCCTAGTGGAACTATGGCTCAGCAAATAGCCCTTCGAGTTTTATGCGACCGAAGAGGACTTAAACGAGTGGCCTATCATCCCCTATGTCATCTTGAGATTCATGAGCAAGGGGGAATTAAGGAACTTCATCATATTGAAACAGTGCTCCTTGGTGATGCTGATAGGGTATTCACTTTAGAGGATTTAAAAGAAATGGATGATGTTTCTGTAGTTCTTTTTGAGTTGCCTCAAAGAGAAATCGGCGGGCAATTACCCAGCTGGGATGAATTAGTGAGTATGGTGAATTTTTGTAGAGAAAGAGGTATTTACACTCATTTAGATGGTGCAAGGATATATGAGTGTCTGCCTTACTATGAAAAGACGGTTGAAGAAGTGGGTCAATTGTTTGATTCGGTTTATGTCTCCTTTTATAAGACATTTGGTGGGGTAACTGGAGCCATGCTAATTGGAGATGAAGCTATGATGATAGAGGCCAAGATTTGGAAAAGACGTCACGGTGGTGACCTATATCAGTTGTTCCCTTATATCGTGACGGCTTCTGAAGCTTATCTTAGAAACAAAGACAAGATGCAGGGATATTATGAAGGTGCCAAGGCTTATGCAGGCAAACTATCAAAAGTGTCAGGCATTAAAATTATTCCAGAGGTTCCAGTTTCCAATATGTTCCACATCCACTTTGATGAAACTCCAGAGGTGGTCATGGAGAGACTTGCTTACGTAATCGATGAAAAGAATATTGCTCTCTTTGGTGGAATAGCAACTAATACAGACAGCTTAGCCAAAACTGAGGTTTATATTGGTGATGCTTATGGTGAGGTTGAGGAACTTCTTGTCGATCAGGCAATAGGGTTGTATGAGAAAGAGAAACTGGGATAGTTGTGGTTTTTTCTAAAAGAACTATGTTATAATAACCAACAGTATAAAAAGTGGCAGACTATAGTAATTACAAGGAAGAAAAAATGAAATTATTTAGCATGGATGGACCATTTTAAATATATGGCACAATATTAATTGACTTACTATTCTTAAACCTATTGTGGCTAGTATCTGTAATATTCACGTTAGGTATTGGTACTGGTGCGGCTACTATTATCGTAGTCAATTTATTTGTTTTGAATTTAAACAGTCTTCCTTTTGGGGTTGCATTGATTATCTTCAATTAAGTACTATTATAT